>NZ_JBFUKZ010000006.1:0-292443 GCF_056400585.1 Mucilaginibacter sp. P5_A6
GAATTTACCTGTATTTCAAATCAAACAAAGAATCTTTGTTCCTTGCTCCAAAAATCTTTTATCAAAAAAAAGCGCCGGGCAACGCCCGACGCTTTTTTTAAAGTTCGAAGAACTTATTTTTTACCAGAAGCAGCTTCCTGCTCAGMCTGACGTAATGCACGTGAAGTGGTTACAGATACGATAGTATCTTCCTGTGCATTGGTAATGGTAAGGTTTGGAACTTTAATTTCCGCTACTTTAACCGATTTACCAACTTCCAAAGCTGAAATGCTTACTTCAATAGCATCTAAATGATCTTTAGGTAATGCTTTGATGCGCAGTTTCCTTAGTTTTTGAACTAATTTACCACCCACTTTAACACCTGGAGAAGTTCCGGTTAATTTAACAGGGATCTCGATAGTGATAGGCTTTTTCTCGTCAAGCAATAAAAAGTCTACGTGGATAATTTGTTCAGTTAAAGGGTGAAACTGCATATCTTTAATAATAGCCTGTGATTTAACACCAGCAACATCAAGATCGATGAAATGAACAACCGGAGTGTAAACTACGGCTCTCAAATCAGCTGCGGACACTGAAAAGTGGGTTTGGGTTGGCCCACCGTAAAGTACTGCAGGCACCAGACCCTGGTAACGCAGTTCTTTAGCGTCTCTTTTCCCTACGTTCTCTCTTGGAGAACCGCTAATAGCAATTGATTTCATTTGTTTTTATTTTATTATTTATTTGTTAAGTCCATGGTCAATAAACCATGGATTTGCTTTTATTCATTCAATGTACGTTCATTGCCATAGATTATCGACCACTGGCTATGGACATACTACTTAATCCACCTTAAACAACTGGCTTATTGAGCCGTGTTCATTTACATTACTTATCGCTTTGGCAAAAAGCTCGGCTGTTGATAGTACCCTTATTTTAGGACTTTCGTGTTTCAACGGTATGGTATCTGTAACTATCAGTTCAGTTAATGCCGAATTTTCGATAGTTTCATATGCTTTACCTGATAATACCGGGTGAGTACAAACCGCACGTACGCTGCGTGCACCCCGCTCCATGATCAACCCTGCTGCTTTGGCCAATGTACCGGCTGTATCACAAATATCATCTATCAGTACAATATCCTGGTCGGTTACATCACCAATCAGTGTCATTGATTCAATTTCATTGGCGCGTTTACGGCGTTTATCGCAAATAACCACTTCGGCATTAAAAAATTTAGCGAAGCTGCGCGCCCTGTATGAGCCGCCCATATCCGGCGAAGCAATGGTTAAATTGCCTAAGCCCAGGCTTTTTATATACGGTACAAAAATGATTGATGCATCAAGATGATCAACCGGAACATCAAAAAATCCCTGGATCTGCGCTGCGTGCAAATCCATGGTCATTATACGGTCAATACCAGCTGCAACTAATAAATTGGCTACCAGCTTGGCGCTTATCGCCACGCGGGGCTTATCTTTCCTGTCCTGGCGTGCCAAACCAAAATATGGGATAACCGCGTTTACATAATGCGACGATGCACGGCGGGCGGCATCAATCATCATCAGCAATTCCATCAGGTTATCAGTAGGCTGGTGGGTACTTTGTATCAAAAATACATCGCATCCCCTAACAGTTTCATTAAAATGTGGTTGAAATTCGCCATCACTAAAACGTGAAAGTACTACATCGCCTAATTCGCGACCATAGGCTTCAGCAATTTTTTGCGCCAACTCTTTTGAGCCCGAACCTGCAAATAATTTAACCGGATTAAATTGTAATGGCATTTTTTTTGATTTTGGATTTCGGATGTTAAATTTAAGATTTGCTTAATTTTCAGCTACTTATCGCTACATGAAAAAATTAACACTCCTGATGATAACCTCCTAAAATACAATTCGGATTTCATTTTTCCCCCGAACCTAAATCCGAAATTGAAAATACGAAATCCGAAATTCTCTTGTTGCCCGACCAGGATTCGAACCTAGACAAACGGTACCAAAAACCGTCGTACTACCATTATACTATCAGGCAATCTCCTTTGGTTGTTTTACTCTCCGAAAAGGAATGCAAATATAAGACGATTTTTTAACTCTCAAAACAGAATTTGAAAAAAGTATTTATAAGCCTGTTTTACAGTCCAAAATGGGTTAAAAAGTGTTAATAAGGCTGTTTTTGTTTCAGCATCGTCATAGTTTTTCTTACTTTCGGCTATATTAAGCCTTTTGCTATCGAAAACATCCCGACATGAACTACAATAAAATCAATAATATTTTTGGCTGGATAACTTTTATCATCGCCACCTTAACCTACGTTTTAACCCTTGAACCATCATCAAGCTTTTGGGATTGCGGTGAATTTATAGCCTGTATTTTTCGTTTGCAGGTAGCCCACCAACCAGGTGCACCATTATTTACAATGATAGGCAAGGTATTTACGCTGCTATCCATGGGCGATAATACAAAGGTGGCTTACTGGGCTAATATGGCTTCGGCCATTTCAAGYGGGGCTACTATCATGTTCCTGTTCTGGACGGTAACCTCCTTAGCCAAAAAGATTCTGGTTAAAACAACCGAAGACCTTAATATCAGTAATTTGATCATCATAACAGGCTCGGGTCTGGTTGGCGCATTGGCTTATGCCTGGTCTGATACCTTCTGGTTCTCGGCAGTTGAATCTGAAGTGTATGCGCAATCATCCTTATGTACGGCCGTAGTGTTCTGGGCGATATTAAAATGGGATGCCCATGCAGATGAACCTCATGCCGACAGGTGGATTGTATTTATTGCTTATATAATGGGTTTATCAATTGGCATTCACTTGTTAAACTTGTTGGTAATACCGGCTATTGCTTTGGTAATTTATTTCCGCAAGGCAAAAACCATTACTACACGGGGTTCTTTACTTTCATTTTTTGCAGGTATTGTATCGGTAGCTTTTGTATTGTGGGGAGTTATACAATTCACGGTTAAGGGCGCAGCATTCTCCGATCTGCTTTTTGTGAACACCCTGGGAATGGGCTTTGGCAGCGGTGCAATCGCATTTTTTGTTTTGCTGATAGCAACCATAGTATCGGGCATATATTATACCATTAAACAATCAAAGGCAGCTATTATCACTTGCGCCACCTGCTTTATCCTGGCGCTTGGAATTAGTGCCGGCTACCTGGGAGCTATAATTGGGATAATAGTTTTAGCACTGCTTGAATATGCGGTAAAAATACGCGAGAGGCGTTTTGCACTCAATAGCTTTTTTGTTTGTCTGCTGTTTATCCTGTTTGGCTATAGCTCATTTGTAATGATTGTGGTACGGGCCAAGGCCGATCCTAATTTAAATAACAGCGATCCGCAGGATGCTTTCGCGCTTAACAGCTACCTGAACCGCGATCAGTATGGCGATACTCCATTACTTTACGGCCAGTTTTTTGATTCGACGCCAACCGATCAAACCGAGGGAGCAACAATTTACCGCCGTGGTAAAACCAAATATGAGGTTGCCGGCAAAAAGCTCGCCACTATTTATGATCGTAACACGATATTCCCGCGCATGTTTAGCGATAAGGCCGGGCACCCCCAGTTTTACCGTGCCTGGAGTAAATTAGCCGATAGCGAAAAACCAACCCTTGCTACCAACCTGGGCTTTTTTGGCACCTGGCAGGTTAACCAGATGTATACCCGCTATTTCCTTTGGAACTTTGCAGGTCGCACCAATGACCTGGATGGCCAAACCAGCAACAGCGGCTCTGATGGTAACTGGATAAGCGGCTGGAACTTTAACAAACAATTACCTGATGCGGTTACCAAAAGCAAAAGCTATAACCGTTTATTCTTTTTGCCGCTCATCATAGGCTTGGCAGGCTTATTTTTTCACTTTAAACGCGACCAGAAAAATGCCGGTGTTGTAGGTGTATTATTCTTTTTTACAGGTTTGGCTATTGTACTTTACCTAAACCAGGACCCATTACAGCCACGCGAACGTGATTATGCTTATGCAGGCTCATTTTATGCGTTTGCCATATGGATTGGCCTTGGCGTTGTTGCCTTAGCCGATTTGTTAAGTAAAAAACTTAATGCAAAAACCAGCGGTATCATTGCTACCGTAGTATGCTTGTTAGCGGCCCCCGTGTTAATGGCCAACCAGGAATGGGATGATCATAACCGCTCAACCAAACTTACACCGCATGATATGGCCTATAATTACCTTAACTCCTGCGCGCCAAATGCTATTCTGTTTACTTATGCCGATAATGATACCTATCCGCTTTGGTATATACAAGAGGTTGAAAACGTACGCCCCGATGTACGGATTGTGAACTTAAGCCTGCTGGGTACCGACTGGTACATCCGCGGGATGAAAAACAAAATGAACCAATCGGAACCATTGCCTATCAGCATGCCTTATGATAAGTTTAAGCCCGGTGTACGTGATGTAATTTACTTTAACGACCAAAAAGTGCCCGGCGCTATTGAGCTAAAAGAGATTTTTGATTTCATCACCTCTGATGATAAAGCTGCCATGGTGGAGTATAGCAATGGTGATTTAACCAATTACCTGCCTACCAAAAACTTTAAATTAACAGTAAATCCTGATGAAGTGGTAAAAACCGGAACGTTACCAGCCATCCAAAAAGATAAAATAACTCCGGAAATGGACTGGACCTTTAATGGTAAGTATGTTACCAAGGATATTTTGGCGATGATGGATATACTGGCACATAACAACTGGAAAAGACCCATTTATTTTGCAACCACCGTACCGGAAGAAAACCTGATAGGACTTAGTAAATATTTATATAGCGAAGGTTTTGCCAACCGCCTGCTTCCGTTGAAACCAGATACCGCAGCAAGCGCGGCAGATGTTACCAATACGCCGGTAATGTACCAGAACATGATGACCAAATTTAAATGGGGCAATATGAAAAATGCCAGTTACCTTGATCATGAATCAAATACCATGTTTTACCCTTTGATATCAAGGCTTTACTCAACCCTTGCCGATAACCTCCTTAATGAGGGTCACCCTGATATGGCAAAAAATGTTTTCAAAAAGTATGATGAAGTAATGCCTGATAACATTCCTAATACCGAGATAGCTATCCGTAAGTATTATATGATAGAGACGGCTTACCGGCTTGGTGATGTGCAAATGGCCAACAAACTGGCAAACCTGGTTGATGATTATGTAATCGATCTGCTCGCCTATAATTATACGCTTTTACAAAATGGTGAAGTAAGTCTTGATAGCAGGGATCTCCAATATTCGATGTCGATGTTGAATGGTTTAACAGAGTACACCAGAAACTATAAACAAACAGACCTTAATACCAAATTCACCGCACAGCTCAGGGATTATGAGAAGAAACTGGGAATGGGTTCGACGAGGTAGTATTGCAGAAAAATAAGAAGTAAAAGTCAGGAACCAGAACAAAATATCTTACAAGAAAACTAAAACAAGGTATTAACAAAAAAAGCGGCATAAGCCGCTTTTTTTGTTAAAGGAACTCCTTTGTCCTTTGTCCTTTGTCCGAAAGTCCTTTGTTCGAAAGTCCAAAGATTAATCCTCATTAACCACGCCCATCGAACAAAATTTCTCGATGCGTTCGTTAACCAGCTCAGTAATATCTTTTTCTTTCAGGGTTTTAAGATCTTTAAGCAGTTGTTTTTTTAGGGTAGCCGCCATAGCAACCGGATCCTGGTGGGCGCCGCCAAGTGGTTCTTTTATAACACCGTCTATCAGTCTGTTCTTTAACATTTCTGTCGAAGTCAATTTTAATACTTCGGCAGCACGTTCTTTATTTTCCCAGGTTTTCCATAGGATGGTTGAACAGTTCTCTGGCGATATTACCGAATACCACGAATTATCAAGCATCAAAACCCTATCACCAATACCTATACCTAATGCGCCTCCCGATGCACCTTCACCAATAATAACGCAGATGACAGGAACTTTAAGAATCGACATTTCGAGGAGGTTACGGGCAATGGCTTCACCTTGTCCGCGTTCTTCAGCTTCTAAACCAGGGAATGCTCCCGGCGTATCAATTAAAGTAACAACAGGCTTATTGAATTTTTCGGCCATTTTCATTAGCCTTAAGGCTTTGCGGTAGCCTTCGGGATTAGCCATACCAAAGTTACGATACTGGCGCTCTTTGGTATTACGCCCCTTTTGCTGACCAATGAACATTACAGTTTGCCCGTTCAAGGTACCAAAACCGCCTATAATGGCTTTATCATCACCAACAGTACGGTCACCGTGCAGTTCAATAAAATCATCGCACATCAGCTCAATATATTGGAGGGTATATGGTCTTTCGGGATGACGCGAGATCTGCACTTTTTGCCAGCCGTTAAGGTTGGAGTATATTTCTTTTTTGGTGGTTTCCAGTTTAGCCTCAAGTTCTGCCACTGTTGCAGACATGTCGAGCTTGTTTTTATCTTCAACCTGCTTCACTTTCTCTATCTGCTGTATCAGCTCGGCCAACGGTTTTTCAAAATCAAAAGTTATTTTCATACACTTTATTTGGGGCCGCTAAATTAAACAAATCAAACGGCAAATTTATCAATTATGATTTTGCAAAGTTTCCAACTTTTTAATTTGAGCCGGCGCCAGTAATTTCCACGTGTTATAGCATGCTAATAATATGGCATTTCTGAGCTCACCGTAGTACAATCCCGATCGGTTACCATAAAAAATAATACTACCCTCGTCAGTTCCCTTCCGCAATAAGTTATCTAATGCCTG
This sequence comes from Mucilaginibacter sp. P5_A6, assembly GCF_056400585.1. Taxonomy (NCBI): domain Bacteria; kingdom Pseudomonadati; phylum Bacteroidota; class Sphingobacteriia; order Sphingobacteriales; family Sphingobacteriaceae; genus Mucilaginibacter; species Mucilaginibacter sp. P5_A6. Next base: position 6,718 of record NZ_JBFUKZ010000006.1, read on the forward strand.
TTCATTGGTGATGATGAACTTGCCCATTTCTATTTTTTTACGCTTTAGCTCATTGGCTATTGCTGTAATTTGAGTTACCTGCACCGGACTAAGCCCAACTTCTTTTTTAAACGCGATAGCCTTATCGGGCATTGGGTAATGATTTACAACAGCAACCGGGGGCATTTCATAAATATCATCACCCTTTAATAAGGCATTGTACTGCGCGTCACTCAAGGTTTTAACCGTCGATTTTTTAAAAATGCTATCTGCCATCTGAGCGTTCGCGGCACAATAAACAAACAGGATCATCACAAAAACAGGTATGGTTTTTATCATATTTTGCAGTTTACAAAAAAATCCACAACTATTGGGCCATTTAAATGGATAAATATTGCTGCCTAAGTCATTCCACCTTAATCACCTTTGTTCTTTCCGAAATTCCGTTCTCGTTAAAGGCCTCTATCTGAAAATAATAAGGCAGATCCCTGTCCATCCCGCTAAAATAAAACTCATTTTTGCCATAAATCATCATGTTATTGTACAGTTTATCGGGCGCTATGCCAAAGTAGATGGTATAGCCGGTAGCTTTATCATTAGGTTTCCACTTCAGCCAGGAGTTGCGGCGCTCACTGTCACCACGCAGCGCAATCAGGTTTTGAACGGTATCGGGCTTAGCGCCAGCGCCTTTACCAAATACCCTGAACCCGGACAGCGCGAACTTGCCGGTTGGCATATGCAGGTTCATCATTTTAAGGTAGCGTGCTTTTACAGGTGTTTTCAACTCAATATAATCATGCGGAACATCGGTTTTGTTTTTGCTTTTGTCAATCAAAAGCTTCCACATTTTTCCATCCAAGGATGAATAAACAATATACTGATGATAAACGCCTAATGATTTACCTAAAAACTCAGCATCCTGATCGGCATAGTTGATCTGTAAAGCGTTTATAGTACTTACTTCACCAAGATCTGTTTTAAACCATTCGCCTTTATTCGCAGTTTTGGCGCTCCAGTAAGTTTTGATATCTTCATCAACAGCATTGTTTGCATAATAAGCTCCCAGGGTTGATGATACCTCAACTGGTTTATTATAGTTGAGGATCATCCAGCCCGTAAAATTACTCTTCAGGTGATCCTCCGGACCAGCAGCCAAATATTGCGGATAATCACCATAAGCGGTATTACAGTACAATGTACCATCTTTGTCAAAACCAGCCGGCCAGAACCCTATGCGACGCTCAAAGTTATTTTTTACCGAAATGCCCATTGTGCTGATATGCCAGTAATTACCAAACTTGTCTGCCCAGGTAGCTCCATGCCCCGCCCCTTTTGCAAAGCCTCCGGGTTTGTACGAGAACGGGTTATGCTTTTGGTAAGTAAACGGACCGAGCGGTTTATCGCCCACAAAAACGCCATCGCCGTAGCCGCTTTGCTCGGTGCCGGGTGCGCCAAACTGCAGGTAGTATTTACCGTTATGCTTATTCATCCATGAGCCTTCAATAAAGGGCAACAGAAACACGTTATCATTATGCTCGCCAAAACGCTCCCAGCCGTGCTTTTCGGGATCGAGTTTTACCATCTCTTTTTTGGGGCCTATGGGTTCAAATGTTCTCCTGTCTATCTCCTGGCCGTAAAGCGGCAGCGTATTGCTGGAGCCATGGTAAATATAAACCCGCCCATCATCATCAGCAAACATTCCCGGATCCCAGGCGCCTACTTTAAAATAATCTTTGGCGGCCTTCCAGTCATCTTTAGTGGGATTGGTGCTCATCCACAGCGTAAAATCCTTATTATAGGTAGAACCGATCACCAGCAGGGTATCGCCCAAAACTAAAGTGGCAGGGGCGCAAAGTTCATCACCGGCTACCTGGTTGTATGGGCGTACAAACTTGCGGTATACAAAGTTCCAGTTCAGCATGTCGTTGCTCCACCAGTAACCAAACTGGTTGGTGCTGAAGAGGTAGTATTTACCTTTAAACAGGGTCATGGTTGGGTCGGCGGTAGCGCGGTGTTTGCCCCAGCTGGCAAAATCGGCAAAGGGGGTATAGCCATAGTCGAGGTTAAGCGGGTTGCAGTATGTAAGCCTCCTGGTTTGCGCGCTTAAATCTTTTAAACAAAAACAAAACAGCAGTATCGGTAAAATACGGGCAGCTATTTTCATAAAGTATAAAGGTTTATAAGATAATAACAGGAAGCTAATATCTGTTTTAAAATATTAATAAAATGGGCACTTATAACTACATTTATTGCACAAATTATCAATTTTATCAAGATTTATTAAGATTTATCGCGCTCCTGCTGAATCTGAAACATTTTTGTTATTGTGTGTTAAAAACACAATTAATTTGTACCTTCATTTCCAGAACCAATTACCATATTTTTATGAAAAAGAAATACCTGCTGCTTTTCGTCGTGCAATTATTTTTCGGCGCTGCCGCATTTGCACAATATCCCAAAATGGATAAGCTGCTTTACGGCGTTGCTTATTACGATGAGTACATGCCCTATGAAAGACTGGATAAGGATGTGCAAATGATGAAGGATTGCGGCATCAACGTGGTGCGCATTGCCGAATCAACCTGGAGCACCGTTGAACCGCAGGATGGTGTGTTTGATTTTACCCATATCGACAGGATGCTGGCCGCCATGCAAAAAGGAGGCATCAAAGTAATCATAGGCACACCCACCTACGCCATACCTACCTGGATGGCCAAAAAACACCCCGAGATATTAGCCATTACCCCAACGGGCCAAAACCAATACGGACCAAGGCAAAATATGRATATTACCAATACCGATTTCAGGATGTATGCCGAGCGCGTGATCAGGAAAATAATGGAACATGTGAAAAACAATCCCGCAGTAATTGGTTACCAAATTGATAATGAAACAAAATCATACGGCACATCCGGGCCAAATGTGCAGGCGCTGTTTGTAAAATACATGCAGGCCAAATACAAAACGCTGGATAATATTAACCACATCTTCGGCCTGGATTACTGGAGTAACCGCATCAATAACTGGGACGATTTCCCATCGATGAATGCCACTATCAATGCCAGTTTAGCTTCGGAGTTTGCTAAATTTCAAAGACAGGTAGTTACGCAATATTTAGGCTGGCAGTCGGCTATTGTGCGCGAATATAAACGCCCCGAACAGTTCATCACCCAAAACTTCGACCTGGATTGGCGTGGCCATTCCTTCGGCATCCAGCCCGATGTTGACCATTTTGCAGCGGCAAAAGCTGTAGATATCGCGGGGATAGATATTTACCATCCGAGCCAGGATAAACTTACCGGTTCCGAGATCTCTTTCGGCGGCGATGTTGCCCGGTCAATGAAAGGCGGTAAAAATTATTTAACAATAGAAACCGAAGCCCAGGGTTTCCCGCAATGGACGCCTTATCCGGGTCAACTAAGATTACAGGCATTTAGTCACCTGGCATCGGGCGCCAATATGGTGGGTTACTGGCCATGGCATTCTATCCATAACTCCGCCGAAACCTATTGGAAAGGCCTGTTAAGTCATGATTTTGAGCCCAACCCGGTTTATAACGAAGCTAAAACTATCGGAAAGGATTTTGACAGGTTGAGTCCGAAACTCATCAACCTGAAAAAGAAAAACGATGTGGCCATACTGTTTAGCAACGAGGCGCTTACCGGCTTCAAGGCTTTTGGCTTTGGCTGGGGTGTACGCACCGGCTACAATGAGGTATTGCGTCAGTTATACGATGGCTTATACCACATGAATGTAGGCTGTGATTTTGTTGACCCTACGAGCCAGAATATCGAGAATTATAAACTATTGGTCGTTCCTGTTTTGTATGCCGCGCCGGATAGTTTATTGCAACGGCTTAACCGGTATGTAAAAAACGGGGGGCATATCATTTATACATTTAAAAGCGGATTTAGTGATGAGAATGTAAAAGTGCGCACAACCCATCAGCCAGGCATAATCAACGAAGCATTAGGAATTTACTACAGCCAGTTTACCGTACCCGAAAATGTGGGTTTAAAAGGCGATGATTTTAACCTAAAGCCCGAAGATAAAAAACTAAATACCTGGATGGAGCTCATCACGCCTACCACAGCAAAGGTACTGGCTTATTATGATCATCCTGTTTGGGGCAAATACGCGGCCATTACTGAAAACACCTACGGTAAGGGGCTTGCTACCTACATTGGTTGCATAACAACCAGCGCCGTAACCGATAAAATATTGGCCGACGCGGTAAAAAAGCTTGGCCTTTGGGGTGCTGATCAGCAGTTGGCTTTCCCGATAATTACCAAGTATGGTGTAAACCAAAGTGGTAAAACAGTGCACTACTATTTCAACTATTCGGGTAAAGAAACCAGCTTTACTTACCCTTATGGAAATGGAAAGGAGCTGATATCAGGAGCCGGCGTAAGCAGCAATTCGACTATGCAGCTGGAACCGTGGGGGATTAAGATTGTAGAGGTAAATTGATTTTTTATATAGTATTTTTACAAAAAATGTCTAATCGGGCAAAAACTTACGAAGTTTTTAAAACTTCGTAAGTTTGGTCCTGACAGTCTCTCGAAAATCAGAAGAATCTGCTTAATCCCGGTTCAGACCATAATACCGCTTCCTCAACCAAAAAGCCACATTAACCAACGCAATCAATGCCGGCACCTCAACCAGCGGACCAATTACACCTGCAAATGCCTCGCCGCTATTGATACCAAAAACACCGATAGAAACCGCGATGGCCAGCTCGAAATTATTGCCCGCGGCAGTAAATGATAAGGCAGCATTTTGCGCATAATCTGCCCCAAGCCATTTGCCGGCCATAAAGGTTACCATAAACATAATGGCAAAATAAATAACCAGCGGAATGGCTATCCGCACCACATCAAACGGGATCTGTACAATCAGGTCGCCTTTGAGGCTGAACATCACCAATATGGTAAACAAAAGTGCTATCAGCGTTACCGGGCTTATTTTGGGGATGAATACGTTGTTGTACCAATCATTCCCTTTCATCCTGCGTAATATATACCGGGTTAAAAAACCAGCAAAAAACGGGATCCCTAAATAGATCAATACGCTTTGAGCTATTTGCCCTATGCTGATGTTTACCACCAGACCCTTCAACCCAAACCAGGGCGGTAAAACGGTAACAAATACCCAGGCAAACAAACTGTAAAAAAGCACCTGGAAAATACTGTTAAAAGCAACCAGCCCGGCGGCGTATTCGCGGTTACCATCGGCAAGCTCGTTCCATACTATCACCATGGCAATGCAGCGGGCCAGGCCAATCATAATTAAACCTATCATATAGGCCGGATGATCGCGCAGGAAAATTATCGATAGTAAAAACATCAGCACAGGCCCGATAAGCCAGTTCATAACCAGCGAAAGGGATAAAATTTTAACATTGCTGAATACCCTGCCCAGCTCCTCAAACCTCACCTTTGCAAATGGAGGATACATCATCAGCATTAACCCTATAGCAATAGGTACATTGGTAGTGCCTGATTGAAATTGATTAATAAAATCTTTTGCCGAAGGCATAAAATACCCGATAGCTACACCCGCGCCCATGGCCATAAATATCCATAAGGTAAGGTACCTGTCTAAAAACGAAAGCTTTTTCCGTTGTGTGGGGTTGCAATTATTTGCACTCATGTTAATAAATTACATTTGTTTATTGCGATAAAGCAATGTATCTGATCAAAAAAAATCAACAACAATCTTTTTCAGGAAAATTCCCGGTTACCAGGAAAGCGCTCAGCTTATCTGCATACTGTTTCCATTTCACCTGGTCAATGCAATAGCTCATGGATGTGCCTTCTATGGTGCCTTTTATTATACCGGCATCTTTAAGCTCACGCAAGTGTTGCGAGGTGGTAGGCTGGGCCAAACCCAAAACATCAACCAAATCGTTCCCGATGCAGGCATTGGCCTTTATTAAATGCTCGATGATAGCGATGCGCGCGGGATGCGCCAATGCTTTAAGCATTTTGGCCAGCTCGTTTTGAGCCTCGGTAAAGTTTTCTGTTTTGGTTAATCCCATTGTAAGCAATATTACGATAAAGCACTTAATAATCAAACCCCGGTTTAAACGTGCTGCTGTATAAAATCGATAGAAAATACTTTGATCATATCCCTTACCCGCCTAAACTCGTCCATCACTTCCTCTTCAGTTCCGGTAGCTTTAGCCGGGTCGGGAAAGTTTTGGTGAAAACGTAAGGCTTTGGATGGAAAGTAGGGGCAATTCTCTTTGGCGTTATCACAAACAGTAATAATATAATCAAAAGGGATCTCCATATATTCATCCACATTATTTGATGTGTGTTGCGAGATATCTATGTGATCTTCGGCCATTATTTTGATGGCTTTTGGGTTAACGCCGTGTGTCTCCACTCCGGCGCTATAGATTTCGGCCTTATCCCCGGCAAAATATTGCAAATAGCCGTGAGCTATCTGGCTGCGGCAACTATTGCCGGTACATAATACTAATATTCTTTTCATTTCAATTTATTTCTTTTTTCATTACGATGGCCGATACAGGGCATACATGGCTAAACTCAGATGATTGCTTTACCTCTTCGGGTATGTCTCCGCGCAAAATTGTTGTATAACCTTTGCGGCTAAAATATTCAGATGCGGTTTCTGTAAGCAGGCAAATAACTTTAAGCTTATTTAACAGGGCCATACTTTCCACCTCCTGCAGTAACTTATCTGCAATGCCCTGGTTACGAAATTCCGGTTTAACCGCTACTGAACGGAGCAAAGCATTTGTACCATAAATTTCAAAACCTGCTACGCCTATTACCTGGCCGATATCGTCTACAGCTGCCAAAAAGTTATTCAACAACAGCGGAAGATCATCAACAGGAAGCTTAGCAGAGCTAAGCAATTGCATTATACCATCCCTGTAGTTTTCGGCATTTTTTATTAACATGGTATTCTTTTTTAGCAGCAACCACCGCCAGGTGTACAGCATTCGGCAGCAACAGCCAGGTTTTTTAATTCAACTTTTGGTTTTATTACAGCCGGTGCGCAGCACTCTTCGCCGGTAGCAGTGGTACCACAACTGCCGCCGCGTTCAATTGCCTTGCACTGCACAGTATCGGGCCGAAGATCAACAATTAGGTTACCACCCTCGGCAACTACCTGGTTGGGATACATTTGGCGGGTATCAAAGTCCGAATTGCCAAACTCAATTTTAACCTTTGCCAGGGGATTTAAAGGTAATGTTTTCTCAACCAATTCAATGATGGATAAAGCCTTACCAACCTGCATTGACCTTTCCTGCTGTTGATTCACAGGTTCCCAAAGCTGAACAATAATTTCTGTCCAGCTGTTCATTTTACCCCCGCAATCAACTGATGTGATGGGTGCCTGTTTAATTTCGGTGATGTGGTACGATGCATCTACCCACTTGTTTTCGGCATACTGAAATTGCAGATCCAGTTGCGGATGGGCAAGCAATTGCTCTTTAAATTCCATCCAATTTATAGCTTCCTGATTTTTCATAATACAAGCATTAAATTATATATTGCAATATTACGATAAATAGTTTAAAAACGAATAAATTTAAAAAAACTTTAATTGCGGGTTGGAAAGTCCGGGGACTATGAAGGGGGGAATGACGTATATCGCATGGCGGCGAGTCGACTCACCCCGACGAGGCTACGCCCGTCTGCCCCTCTCTCCGACTGCGTCGCATAGAGGGGCAAAAATAAAAAAAAGAGCTTCACCCTCTTTGCGGCGTAAGCCGGAGAGAGGGTCGGCCAGCGCAGCGTAGCCGGGGTGAGTCGGTGCCAGCGTTCAAACAAATGTTTATATAAATCCGTATACGTCATGGGTAGCCTGTCGAAGCATAGCGGGCAAAGGCCTCTCCGCACGAGTCTTCGACATGCTCAGACTGACAGGCCTTCACACCTGAAAATCGAATACGTTACAGGCAAAACGGTTTTAAGCTGTTGATTATCAGTGTATATTTTTACACATAGCTCTATAAATCGTTATTGCGAGTATCCACCAGGATAATCCTGGAAAAAATGGGGATGACGTGTTGGGTTTAGGGCCTCACAGCACCCATGTCATTGCGCAGCGCAGCAATCGCGAACTGTGCAGGTCCGCTCTGTATAGCATGCGATTGCTTCGTGCCTCGCAATGACTTAGAATATATTAAAAAATAGTACTGATAATCAGTAGTTTGCAAACACGCCATTATAAGTTACGAGGCAATCCACGAATTACAGAGTAGCTTTGCAAATCCGATCTGTATTTTGGGGATTGCTTCGTCGTACCTCCTCGCAATGACGATCATGAGGTGATTGTGGTATCCATACATGTCATTACTGTTTTTTCCAGCTCGGCTGATGATTACTTGTGACGGTACGTTTTTTTATTTTCATACAGCCTCTTACACCGCCCTCTTCAGCGTAAAGGCAAACCTGCTGCCTGCTCCTATTTCACTATCAACGCCTATGTGGCCAGATTGTGCTTCAATAAAATCCTTGGCTATTGCAAGGCCCAAACCGGTTCCGGTTTGGTCGGCAGTTGCGTTGGGAACCTTAAAATAGCGTTCAAAAAGGCGCGACAGGTATTGCTCCTCTATACCTTTACCATGATCGGTTACAGAAAATTCTATCTCGTCGTTCTTGTATTTTTTAACCACTAGCTCCACTACCGATTTTTCGTGACTGTATTTTATAGCGTTTGATAACAGGTTGATAAGCACCCAGGTAGTTTTATCCAGGTCGGCATGCACTTCGGGCAGGCTGTCATCGCATTTTACCTTAATAGCAACCTGCTTTTGATCGGCAGTAAATTTAATTGCCTTTACCGCATAGTCCACTATATTTTTAGGATGGGTGCTGCCAAAGTTAAGCTGTAGTTTTCCGGTTTCTACCTGTGCCATATCCAGCAGTTCGCCGGTAATTTGTAACAGGCGGCGGGCATCGTCATCAATATTTTCCAGCAGTTGCCGCTGCTCGGTATTCACGTTACCTATGCGATCATCTTCCAGCAGTTTCAGGCTCATTTTTATAGATGATATAGGCGTTTTTAATTCATGCGATATCGTAGCTATAAAGTTGGTTTTAGCCTCATCCAGTTGCTGGTATTCGGTAATGTTTTTCAGGATGATCACCTTCCCTATCACTTTATTTTTGCTGCTAACCGATAACGACTCGCGTGAGTAAAAACTTTCGCGGTTATCGGCAAATATCTTAAGCCGGGGTTGCTCGTTTACTAAAAGGTTGCGCAGCAGGTCATTCTCTAAAGCTACATCCGGAGCATAACGGCCGGTAAGCTGCTCGGTACTCATACCTATTAATGAGCAGGCTACCTCGTTGGCAAATATGATGATCATCTTTTCATCTAACCCTACAATGGCATCATGCATGGAATTAATGATGGTTTCAATCCGCTTTTTCTCGAACAAAATGCTGGCCAGGTTGCTGTTTTCATACTCATCCAGCTTTTTGGTCATGTTGTTAAAGGCCTGGCCAAGCTCACCAAATTCGTCATCCGACTGGAAATCTATCTGCTGATGGTAATTGCGGTTTGATATTTCTTTTATCTTTTCTGTTAATTCTTTTAGGGGGTTTGCAATATATCCGGGGAAGTTCACCGCAAAAGTAAATGCAATGGTGAATAACAGTACGGCGCAAAAGGCAACCAATATATTGGCTCTTTTGGCGGTATTAGCTGCAACAGAATTTTTATGAGCAATGGCATCCATATTTAAATGCATTATGCCATAAATTAGCCGCCGTGCCTGCGCCCGTGCCTCAATTTGCGCACCAGCAACACCAGGCAGTTTAATATCCCGGTAAACAGCGGTTAATGAGTCGGTTAATTTCCCCTCGCCTTTCTCTGTAATGTTATGCTGCTGCCTGTAAAGGTTATCATCAATTACAGCAATTTGCTTAGCCGAAAGCGGGCCATCACCGGCATCTATTTCGTTCAGGATATTTTGTGTGTATTGCAGGGTTTTGTAGTTATCCTTCAATATCACCCCGGCATCAGCCGAAAGACGGTTAAGGAAATATACTGATAAGCCGCAGCAGATGAGCGCCAGTACAAACAAAAAGCCAATGCCAGTACGGAGTTTATTTTTAATAGTCATTGTTATGATAGTATTACAAGGTCAATATCTGTTTTAGACATTTTATTTAATAACTGGGTAAACACAGCTGTTTTCATGATCAGCTGGTAAAACTTAAACCGTGGCTTACCAATACAAATAGTAGTGATGTCATATTTTTCGGCAGTTTCCCATATGGTTTGAGCTATCCGGTCGCTTTTTACTTTGAGCACCTGGCCGCCTAACTGGGTAGCCAGTTTCATGTTATTAATCAAATGGCGCTGCGATGCCAGGTTTATCTTATCGCTGCTTTCCCCTGAAGTTTGCACATACAAAACAAAAAACTTTGATCGGTAATATGATGATAACCTTGCGGTTTTACGTATAATTATTTTTGCCGATGCGTCATTCGTGCTGATGCAGGCTAAAAAAATCTCGGGCCGCAATTTAATGTTCCTGGGGATCTCAATATCAATTTTACGCTCCACCTGGTGGGCTACTTCCCTTAGTGCCAATTCGCGCAGCTGCAGGATCCTATCCGACTGGAAAAAATTATTAAGCGCCAGGGGTACCTTTTTTTCGTCATAAATCTTACCCTCTTTTAAACGGTCTATCAGTTCATCGGCGGTAAGGTCGATATTCACTACCTCATCTGCCAACTGCAAAACCTTATCGGGGATGCGCTCGTTAATGGCTGTGCCGGTTATGCGTTCTACCTCCTCGTTAAGGCTCTCCATATGCTGGATGTTTACCGCGCTGATTACATTGATACCGGCGTTCAGGATCTCCATTACATCCTGCCAGCGTTTTTCGTTACTGCTGCCTTCAATATTGGTATGCGCCAGTTCATCAACCAAAACCACTTCGGGGCGCAAACTGATAATGGCCTTCAGATCCATTTCTTCCAGCTCCTTACCCTTGTAAAAAAGTTTACGGCGTGGAATTACCGGCAAGCCTTCCAGCTGCGCTACGGTTTCCTTACGGTTATGGGTTTCAATATAGCCTATTTTAACATCAATACCATTGCGCATCAATGCCTGGGCTTCCAGCAGCATACGGTAGGTTTTACCCACACCGGCACTCATGCCAATGTAAACCTTGAACTTGCCCCGCCTCGACCGTTTTATCAGTTCCAGGAAATGCTCAACCGATTGCTCTTTACTTTCTTCGCTCATTGCTTTATGAATTATTTTTCAAATTCATTAGTTTTATTATGTGTATAAATGTAATAAAAGGAGACCCCTGACAGGTCCCCTTTTTACGTATGAACGTTCATGCTAACCAAACTTATAATTAACAACCAAAATTAATTATAAAACAATCCATACATGTCTTTATCAGAAGGCATACACCGCAGCCATCACAAATTCATATTCACGCGTCATTGCGAGGTGTGAAGCAATCCCCGCCTTACAGAGTAGCTTTGCAAACCCGATCTGCATAGTAGGGGATTGCTTCGTACCTCGCAATGACGGCCTGTTTTTTTATTTTGTCCCCCCAATTTAAAGTCTCCCCTTCAGGGGAGATTTAGAGGGGCTTCAATTCATCCAAAGCCACATTCAGTTTCAGCACGTTTACTTTAGCCGGACCGAATACACCCAATAAAGGTTTTTCGGTATGGGCATCAACCAATTTGGTTAACGCATCCGCAGATAGACCACGTACTTTTGCAATGCGGGCTACCTGTACCTGCGCTCCTGCCGGAGAAAGGTCCGGGTCCAAGCCGCTACCTGATGCGGTAACCAGTTCGGCAGGGATCTGCGCACGGGTTACACCGGGGTTATGTTTTAAAAAATCCTGGATCCTGCCCTCAACCTGTTTCAAATAATCGGGGTTTGAAGGGCCTTTGTTTGAACCACCTGAACCGGCAGCATTGTAATCAACTGCCGACGGGCGGCTCCAGAAGTATTCGTCCTTAGTAAATTTTTGCCCTTCGTTGGCATAACCAACCACGCGGCCCTTGTAACTTATGGTCTCCCCGTCGCCATGACCGGGGGTTAATTTGCCTACACCGGCTATAGCTAATGGATAAATTCCGGCTGTTATTACTATCAGTATGATAGTTAACTTAATAGATGGCAACAAATATGTTTTCATTTTCTTTTTTATTAGATATGAGATTTGAGATATGAGACGTGAGATTTTTGGATACGGGATTTTTGACGCTTCACTTTTTTGTCTCAAATCTCATATCTAATATCTCACATCTGCTCTAAATAAATACGCCTACTGCAAGGTCAATCAGTTTTATACCGATAAATGGTATCAGTACGCCGCCAAGGCCATAGATCAACAGGTTACGGCGCAATAATGCGCTGGCGCCAATCGGTTTATATTCTACTCCCCTTAAGGCTAATGGTATCAGCATCGGGATAATAATAGCGTTAAATATTACTGCCGATAATATCGCCGATTCCGGGCTATGCAAGGCCATGATGTTAAGCGCCCTTAACGATGGTATAGATACCATAAATAAAGCCGGCACAATAGCAAAGTACTTGGCCACATCATTGGCGATAGAGAATGTAGTGAGGGTACCACGGGTCATCAGCAATTGCTTACCTATTTCCACAATCTCTATCAGCTTGGTTGGGTCGTTATCCAGATCCACCATATTACCGGCTTCTTTGGCTGCCTGGGTACCGCTGTTCATGGCCACGCCAACGTCGGCCTGGGCCAATGCAGGTGCATCATTTGTACCATCGCCCATCATAGCTACCAGCTTACCACCTTGCTGCTCTGCCTTAATGTAGTTCATTTTATCCTCTGGCTTAGCCTCGGCAATAAAATCGTCTACACCGGCTTTCTCGGCAATAAATTTGGCTGTTAAAGGGTTATCACCGGTAACCATTACGGTTTTAACACCCATTTTACGCAAGCGGTCGAAACGCTCGGCAATGCCGGGTTTAATAATGTCCTGTAATTCAATTACACCCACTATCTTTTCGTTTTGTGATACTACCAGCGGTGTACCGCCATTTGAGGAGATCTTTTTAACGTTATCCTCAACCTCGGTTGGGAATGCATGACCAGCCTTAAGCGCAATATTGCGGATAGAATCAAAAGCGCCTTTACGGATGCGTAAGCCTTCGGGCGTATCCAAACCGCTCGACCGTGTTTCGGCAGTAAATTTTATAAATACCGAGTTTTTAGGGGCAGTTACAGATGGCACCGATTTATCAAGGCTTGCCAGTTCAACAATCGATTTACCTTCGGGGGTTTCATCAGCCAGTGAACTCAATACACAGGCGGTAACAAAATCGGCCGGTTTTACACCTGTTGCTGGGTAAAAGTTGGTAGCCTTACGGTTACCAATGGTGATGGTACCTGTTTTATCTAATAACAGCGTATCCAAATCGCCTGCAGTTTCAACAGCTTTACCCGATTTGGTGATTACGTTGGCACGCAGCGCCCTATCCATCCCGGCAATACCGATGGCCGATAACAGGCCACCGATAGTGGTAGGGATCAAACAAACAAACAACGATATAAAAGCAGCTATAGTTATAGGGGTATTGGAATAATCGCCAAATGGTTTCAGGGTAACGCATACAATAACGAAGATGAGCGTAAAGCCTGATAACAGAATGGTAAGCGCTATCTCGTTTGGTGTTTTCTGACGCGATGCACCTTCTACCAGAGCTATCATCTTATCCAGGAAGCTTTCGCCTGGCTGGGTAGTTACCATTACCTTTATCCTGTCGGATAATACTTTGGTACCGCCTGTTACTGATGATTTATCACCACCAGATTCGCGGATCACCGGTGCAGACTCGCCTGTGATAGCAGATTCATCTATAGTAGCAATACCTTCAATGATCTCACCATCAGTAGGGATGTTATCGCCTGTTTCGCAGATAAATACGTCACCTTTTTTTAATTGAGATGACATTACTCTTGTCTCTTTACCGTTAACCAATAAACGGGCGGGTGTTTCTTCACGGGTTTTCCTCAAACTTTCGGCTTGTGCTTTACCGCGAGCTTCGGCAATGGCCTCGGCAAAGTTGGCAAACAAAACGGTGAGCAACAGCACCAAAAACACGGTGAAGTTATAGGCAAAACTGCCCTGGCCTTTATTTGCAAAAGAGAATATAGAAACAATAAGCATTACTGCGGTACCTATTTCGACGGTAAACATAACCGGGTTACGGAACAGTATGCGTGGGTTTAGTTTGATGAAGGATTGTTTAAAAGCCTCCTTCATCTGATCGCCCTGGAATAATGTATTTGAGGTTTTCATGATTATTTAAGTGAAAAGTGTTCGGCAATTGGACCTAAAGCCAGTGCGGGGAAGAATGAAAGGGCGGCTATAATAACAATCACCGCGAAGATCATTAATCCAAAAGTTGAAGTATCGCTTTTAAGGGTTCCGGCTGATTCTGGAATGAATTTTTTGCTGGCGAGCAAACCGGCTATAGCCAGCGGACCAATTATGGGTAAAAACCTGCCCAATACCATTACTATACCTGTGGTAAAGTTCCAGAAAATGTTACCATCGCCCAAACCTTCAAAACCCGACCCGTTGTTGGCTGCTGCTGAGGTATACTCATACAACATTTCAGAAAAGCCATGGTTGCCCGGGTTGTTTAACCAGGCCGATGGTTTTACCGCCCAATCTGCACCCGGCATATGTACAACAACGTATGATGATATGGCTAAGCCAACCAATATGATGAACGGATGTAATAAAGCAATCAGCGATGCTATCTTCATTTCCCTGGCCTCAATTTTACGCCCTAAAAACTCGGGTGTTCGCCCAACCATTAATCCCGATATAAATACCGCTATAATGATGAAAATGTAAAAGTTAAGGAAACCAACGCCGCAGCCACCATAAAAGCAGTTAACCATCATACCCAGCAATTGCATAGCGCCGGATAAAGGCATAGTGCTATCATGCATGGAGTTTACAGAACCAGTGGATGTAATAGTGGTCATTACGCTCCAATATGCAGAGTTTGCAGGCCCAAACCGCACTTCTTTACCTTCCATAGCACCTGTAGGCTGGCTAATACCCATGTGAGCTATAGCCGGGTTACCGTTCAGTTCAGCGTTAATAGTTGGGATCATCAGCAGCAACATACCCAGGGTCATCACCCCAAAAATTACATAAGCGAATTTCTTTTTGTTGAGATAAAAACCCAAGGCAAATACCAAACCTATAGGGATAATAAGCTGTGCAACCAGTTCAACGGTATTGGTTAAGTAATTAGGGTTTTCTATAGGATGGGCCGAGTTGGCGCCAAACCAGCCGCCTCCGTTTGTACCCAGGTGTTTAATAGCTACCAAAGGAGCAACCGGTCCGCGGGAAACGTGAACGGTATCGCCCTGCATGCTAATGAAGGTATCTTTACCTGCATAGCTGGTGGTCATGCCGTTAAAGGCGAAGATTACAGCTATAACAAATGATATGGGTAATAAAATGCGGGTGATTGATTTTACAAAGTAATCCCAAAAGTTACCCAGTTTATCGGTCACCTTGTCTTTTAATGCCCTGTATAGTACCATGAGCGCTGCAATACCGGTAGCTGCCGATACAAAGTGCAGGAACATAAATACAAAATGCTGTGTAAAATAAGTAGCGCCGCTTTCGCCCGAGTAGTGCTGTAAGTTACAGTTAACCAAAAAGCTGATGGCTGTATTGAAAGCAGTATCGGCAGACTGGCCCGGGTTTGCATCCGGGTTAAGCGGCAAGTGGCCTTGTGCCATTAAACACACAAAAGCATAAATAAGCCAAACGCTGTTAATGGTAAGCAGGGCAAATAAATGCTGTTTCCAGTTCATTTCCTTTTTGGTATCAATGCCGCTAAAACGGAAAATGAAACGGTCGAGCGGGGCTAAAAAGTCGAGCCATGTTTTTTCGCCTTTAAAAACGCGGGCCATGTAACGGCCTAAGGGGATGGCTATTACAAGCGTGAGGAGGTAGGTAAAAATTACACCTGAAATTTCAGTGTTCATGGTTTTAATAATTAAAATTTTTCGGGTTTAAGCAGCACGTACACCATGTATATAAACACAGCTATGGCCACAATGAATAATGCGATCATGATGATTAGATTTTTTCGAAGTAATTAACTGATTTGAAGAAGATCCAGAAGATGACTATGAAAGTCACCACATAAATAATAACCTGTAAAATATCCATAGTATTCGTTTTTGCAGAAGGCTTTACCAAGGGGATGCCAACAAATAGCAAAATCAATTAAATAACTATTAATCAGTAATTTAATCGATTTCACAAACGTAACTTCGGTTTTAACAGGTAAAATATGCCTATCATTTTGATAGGCGATTATCAATGTGGAATAATGCAATGATTTATAAGTTATCCCCGGAGTGAGATTGGGGAATCAGAAGTCTTTTTTTTGAAAGGGATTTAGATAATAAACCATCCCAACTGTATCAATGCCATTTATTTATACGTAATGACCAATATGAAAACAACACTTACGCTCACCAGGATTTTCAGCCTTTTAGCTGCTGTTTTAGTACTTGCTTTTTCTGCCTGTAAAAAGGATGCCGCAAGCGGAACCATTGATATTACCGGGAAATGGGCAAAAATACAATTCCAGGGGATTGACCAATATGAGTTTAAAAATGACAATACAGTTGAATACAATATAATTGCAACAGATTCGGTTACCAAAAAAATAATAGGATACCGTTTTAGAAGTATAGGAAAATATACTGTCAAAAAGGATTCATTAACCATGTTTGATCTTGTAAATTATTCAAACTCAAAAAATAGTTATGGCCCGGCAACCGAACTTGTGCCCATTGATGGCTCCAAAACGGTTGGTTATACCGTGTCACTCAACGCGCAAAAAATAAACTTTTACTTTACTTTACCTGTCCGTTTAATGCTGATCGCATTCCTTCGCCCATTATTTATAACAAGCAGTAGCAATATACCTCGTCAAGAAAAGGTTGATACTATTGTTAAGCCGGCATGAAATTACTATGGGTATTTACTCCAACCCGTATTCCTTCAGCTTCCTGTACAATGTAGCTACCCCAATATTCAAAAGATTGGCCGCTTCGGCGCGGTTGCCGTGGGTATGGTTAAGTACGCGTTGTATGTGCAGTTTTTCAACCGATGAAAGGTCAAAGGCTGATATTGGGCTTCCTGCCTTTACCTGTTGCTGTTGAATTTCATAAGGCAGCAGGCTTTCATCAAGGGTGTTGTTATCGGTAAGTATTACAGCTCTTTCAATAATGTTTTTTAGCTCGCGGATATTGCCCGGCCAGTGGTAAGCTTCCAGTTTTGTTACAAACTCATCGCTTAGCACATTTATCTGTTTTTTAACTTTAAGGCCAAAGTACTGCATAAAGTACTCTGCCAGTAGTTTAATATCCTTTTTGCGTTCGCGCAAGGGTGGCAAGGTGATCTGGAACACCGATAGGCGGTAAAACAAATCCGACCGGAAATGGCCATCAGCTATTTCGGTTTGCAGGTTACGGTTGGTTGCGGCAAGTATGCGTACATTAACCTGCGTAGGTTTAGTATCGCCTATTTTTAAAAACTGCTGTGATTCCAGTACGCGAAGCAGCTTGGCCTGCAGGTCGTGATCAAGTTCGCCTATTTCATCTAAAAATATGGTGCCGCCGCTGGCTTCTTCAAAAAGGCCTTTTTTATCTTTTAAGGCGCCGGTAAATGAGCCGGCTTTGTGCCCAAACAGTTCACTCTCTAACAACTCCTTCGTAAAAGCGCTGCAGTTTACAGCCACAAACGATTTTGTATTGCGTTTACTGGCCTGGTGAATGGCTTCGGCGAAGATCTCTTTGCCGGTACCTGTTTCGCCTAATAACAGAACGGTGGTATCGGTTAGGGCTACCTTTTGAGCAAGCTTGATCACATCACCAATAGCGGTTGATCTGCCAATCAGCCTGTCGAAGCCAAATTTTTCATTCAGCTTGCTTTGCAGCTCTATCACAGTTTGCTGCAACAGGGCTTTATCCATTGCTTTGCTTACCAACGGAATGATCTTTTCGTTATCATCCCCCTTGGTTATGTAATCAAAGGCGCCTGCTTTAATGGCTTTAACACCATCGTTAATTGTGCCGTAGGCGGTAAGCACAATAATTTCTGTTGCGGGGTATGTTTTTTTTATGGTTTCGGTGAGGGTAATGCCATCAATATCGGGCAGCTTTACGTCACTCAATACAACGTGTATATGCTCCTGTTGTAATTTGCGCAAGCCTTCTTTACCGGTTGCTGCAGTAATTACCTCGTGCCCTTCCAGTTGCAAAATGCGGGCCATAAGGTTACGCAGACGTTCCTCGTCATCAATAATTAATAGCTTACCTTTTTGCACTGTTGATTGATTTGATTTTGTTGATGATTTTGCCTGCAAACATAACTATTTTCAAATCTTCAAATCATCAAATTCTCAAATCAGCTTTTACCACGCCCTGGCTCTTCTTGTAGCTCTCATCAATTGCCGATGCCTTCGGGCGTCATAATAATCGCTGGTAACCAATATGGAGTGAATAACCCCGGGGATCCAAAAAAACAGGGTCAAAAATATATTAAGAATAAATGCGCCTATCCTGCCGGTAGTTAATATGGCCAGAGGAGGCATTAAAAAACATAGAAAGTATCTCATGGCTAATGATTTTTTAAGCTAATATCATTTAGACCGTACCCATTACATTTTGTTACGGATTTAATCTTTGAGATTTAATGGCAGCTGCTCACCAAAGAAAAGGGCCTTTAGTTCGGTGGCATCATTAGGATGCATTTTACCACCCAGTATTAAACGCAGCTGGCGGCGGCGCAGGGCGCCTTCATATAGTGCTATTTCCTCGTCAGTTTCGGGCAATAATGCGGGTACCTGCGTTTTTTGCCCGTCGCCATCCAATGCCACAAATGTATAATAGGCCTCGTTGCTTTTTACCTTGGTGCCCGATGGGATATTTTGCGCCCATACATCCATCCTTACCTCAACCGAGGTGGTAAACGCGCGGGTAACCTTTGCTTCAATGCTAATCACGTCGCCCAGTTTTATAGGCGATTGGAATGATACATTATCCACCGAAGCTGTTACTACAATACGGTTGCTGTGTTTTTGCGCCGATATAGCGGCGGCGATATCCATCCAGTGCAGCAGGCGCCCACCCATCAGGTTGTTTAATGTATTGGTATCATTAGGTAATACCAGTTCATTCATGATGGTATATGATTCTTTGGGTGCTTTGCCTGTCATACTGATGATTTTAAGGCAAATATAGGCATTTATAGCCAGCCAAATAACAGTTGACGCCTTTCATAAGCTGGGTATTTAAGGATAGGTTAACACCTGAAACCGCAGCATAGTTAAATTTATCGGGCCATTCGACTTTACCCGCGATCATCCCATACTTTGTAGATTATTGAACATTTCCATTTTATACAAATACCGGTTTGAAAACGCCAGTATAATCAGCCAGATCAATGGCTCCAAAGCATTTACAATGGTATCGCCGCTATTGAAATGTGCAACACAGGCCGAAATCAATACAATACCAAATCCGGCGTACGCCCATTCTTTAATTTTTGCGGGGATCTGCGGAACAAGCAACACTATGATGCCGGCTATTTTGGCTATTGCAAGCTCAACTCTGAAATATTTTGGAAACCCGAGGTGTTCATAATCTGCCGAATACATTTTGTAAATGCTAAAAAGCATGATGCACGAAATGATGATAGTGGTTGTCCAGTAAATGGTCTTGTCCTTTTTCATGATATAAATTATTTGATGTTAGCAGCCAGTTACAAGCTGGCGGGGTTTGTTCGTTTTCCATATGCCGGCAATTTTTAATTGAATTTAAAAACGCTTAATATGATGATGGTTATAAAAATGGCCAGCTGGATAATATAAAAGCGGTTCAGCTTATTCCTGCTTTGCATAATTTGCGGGCTCAGCTCAAAGCCGCCATCTGTAAGTAGCTTTCTGAATTTTAGTCCGTGGCGTTTGCCCACAATTACCGCGTTGGCTACCAGGATGATTACCAAACCAAACTTAATCCTGAACCATAGTTGTTCGCCAAAAACTCCTTTTGTTAAAGCCATCATTCCAAGCCCGGTCAGGATAAGTATCGCCGCCCCTATTCCAATCAGCCTCGAAAACCTGGCTGTTACTTGCAACAAGCTGTCGGGTTTTTCTTTTCCATGGTCAAGTAAATTCCAAATGTTACTAAAAGCTATATAATCCACAAAGGTGGTTCCCGCCATCAGTACAAGGCCCATCACATGCAGGCATAATAGCGTCAATAGGTAAGTTCCGTTATTCATATTACTACTTTTTGGTTGTATTTTATTACAATATTAAACCAAAAGGTAGTTAATTGCAAATTATTGGTAACATTTTTTTATAATTGCTACCAAATGGCAGGAAATATGAATAAAACAGTTGAGCTGGTTAAACTATGGGGAGCGTTCGAGGAGCAGTATCCCGAAGGCACACTTGAAGACTTTTATCGCCTGCAGTTAACAGCCACCATCAAACAGGATTTGCCTATAGCAACCAAATGGCAGATAATGCCGGATATTAATGGTCAGCTGGTTATCCTCATCCGTAAAATCGGCAAGTTTCACGTCATGTATTCCAATAAGGCCCTGGAAGGTACCGGCTTAGACCAGATTGAAGAGTTTGGCATCCTGGTGATTATTTTTAACAAAAAGAGCCCCATTAAATCAGAGGTGATCTATGATAACCTGCTGGAACTATCCAGCGGAACCAACATGCTTATCAGGCTTAAAAAACGCGGCATGATCAGCGAATACAACGACCAGGACGACAAGCGTGTGGTACGGCTCCGGCTAACCCCAAAAGGCGAGGAAACCCTGGATAAAGCAAAAATAGAAGTTTTGAAAGTAGCAGGCATGATGGTAAATGGCTTAACCGACGACGAAAAACAATTATGCATCCAATTGCTAAACCCCATCAGCACGCGGTTTTCGTCCATCTTTCAAAAACATAAAAATGTACCTTTTGAAGAGGTTTACCGCGACATTATGAACATAGATAATTAAGTAATGAAATATACGGCTAAACCGATGCATCGCGCCTAAACACACAGCGATCCCGCACTGTGCAATCCAGGTTTCTAAATATATGCCTAACGCACTGACAACAAGGCAAAACCGACAAATTATTTTATTGATATATGATCCTTGTTTTCGTAACTTCACATAAGAAGGAACGCTCCCCCGGCGTTAAGCCTGTAAAAACCTAAAAAGCCAAATTATGCCAAAGTATGTAATTGAAAGAGAAATACCTGGAGCAGGTGAGCTTTCGCAAGAACAACTAAAAGCCATTTCACAAGCCTCATGCGGAGTATTGAGCAAGATGGGCCCGCAAATTCAATGGGTACAAAGCTATGTAACCGATAACAAGATCTATTGCATTTACATTGCCCCCAATGAGGATATGGTTAGGGAACATGCCCGGCAAGGTGGATTCCCGGCAAACTCCGTTAGTGAGGTTGGTACAATCATCGACCCGACAACTGCCGAGTAAATGAGCTTGTGATTTTACAGCTGGAACATTTCTAATCTCCCGTCAGAGGGAGCGTATTTGCTCTTGAGGTAGACGGAAATTTCTATGAGCGGCTGCAAGTGTTCCACCGTTTAGGTGCAAGCTGACACATTATTTTCAAATACCGAGGCAAGTTGTTATATATCACATAGTTAAAAAATTACACTACGACATGACTTGTCGTAGTGGTTGCTGTTTGTCTGTTCGTTCATGGAACGTTGACCTTCCTGCTAACTCCAACCAACCGGGAACTTTACACAATATGCATCCACTTCACAATATGCGTGCAATATCTAATTACGCATTCAATATCCACTGGCTATCAGTAAATTGTATCCTAATAAAAGTTAACCAACTAAACCAGCGAGGGCTTATTTGCGGGTATGAACAAACCCGGCAAAAGGCAAAAACCTTTAGGCCATGTAAATAGATCATCATTGCGAGTAACCACCAGGATAATCCTGGAAAAATGGGGATGACGTACTGGCTTTAGGGGCTAACAACAACCATGTCATTGCGATCGCAGCGCGGCAATCGCGAACTGTGCAGGTCGGCTCTGTATAGCACGCGATTGCTTCGTGCCTCGCAATGACATAGATTACATTAAAAAATAATGCTGATAATCGGCAATTTATAAACACGTCATTATAAGACACGAAGCAATCCTCTACCTACAGAGTAGCCGTGCAATCAGCTCTGCATAGTTCGGGATTGCTTCGTACCTCGCAATGACGGTGCGTTTTTTTATTTTTAAACAGCCTCTTATAATTTAATTAATATGCCTCTCAAGCCTTATATTTTAGTCCAATTCATATCTGCTTGCAGCATTTTATCATATTTAAGTGCAGGTATTCATTATTGCCTTATAACTTCCAGGGTTTTAAAAATGCCATTTTACATTTTAAACGGTAAAAGCCAATTATATAAAAACCTTAAGCAAATCTGGTACACCCGGTTTGTCAGGCGGGTTATCTCGGTATCCGTGCGAAGTCCGCTTCGCCTCACTACACTCCGTTTGGTAAATTTTAACGTCAATATCCCTCCCGATTCTGGTTGTGTTATAGCCATTTGCCATACTCCATGGAAAAGATTATTGGTGCAATGGTGCCTCGAAAATAATTTTTCGTTAATTATAGCTGGTGGTAAATGGACCAAACAAAGAGAGCGCATTCAACGACAGGCGCTGGGAATTACCGACTTGCGGTGTATAGTGAAATATTTGAACCAAAAAGGACGAATAGTTATTGCCTGCGATATTTTTAATAATTTAAGCAATTGCCCGGTTAACTTTTTAGGAAAACACCATAATGTATCGCTGCTTCCTGCCCGTTTGGCACGAATAGCAGGAGTACCATTAATTACTGCAGTACCGGTGCTTAAAAAAGGACGTATCAATTTTGATGGGGGCCCCCAATTCAATTCAAACAACCTAAATGCCGACCCTGGAGACGCAATGCAAAAAGTTGTTTTGTTTTTGGAAACCGAAATAAAAAACAACCCGAGCGTATGGCTTACAGCATATGTCAAAAATTTCGCTTAAAAACAAAAAAAGCCTCCTTTTGCAAGGAGGCCCGGTATAAATAAGTTTATAAATATGGATTAGCTTGAAAGGGCAGCCGCACCGCTCACAATCTCGGTAAGCTCGGTGGTAATGGCAGCCTGGCGGGCCTGGTTGTATGAAAGCTTAAGGGCTTTCAGCAGCTCGCCGGCATTGTCGGTAGCCTTATCCATGGCTGTCATACGTGCGCCATGCTCAGATGCGTTTGAATCTAATACAGCACGGTATAACTGGATCTTGATGTTTTTAGGGATCAGTTGTTCCACTATTTCCTCTTGCGATGGCTCCAGGATGTAATCAACATTGGCAGTTTTTACAGCTTCCTTCTTATCTGGTTTTGGCACAGGCAATAATTGCTCGGCAATAAGGTATTGTACAGCCGCGTTCCTGAAGTGATTATACACCAGTTCAACACGGTCAAACTTACCATCAACAAAACCTTCCATAATGCTTTCAGTAATTTTTGAAGCATTCTCGAAGTTAAGGTCAAGGTACAAATCGTTATTGTTACCAATTACATTGTACTTGCGCCTTTCGTAAAACTCCTGGCTTTTTTTACCTATGGCAACTATCGAAACGTTACCTGCCTGCAATTGCTTACTGTACTTTTCGGCAATTAGGTTATTGGCCGTTTTAATTACGTTTGCATTAAATGCACCCGCCAAACCACGGTTTGATGACACCACAACCACCAAAACACGCACGGGCTCACGCTCCTGCAAATAAGGTGATGAGCCATCCTCTAAACTTTGAGAAAGGTTTGCCAGCAGCTCTTTAAGCTTATTAGCATAAGGGCGCAATTGAACGATAGCATTTGTAGCGCGCTTTAACTTGGCAGCCGAAACCATTTTCATGGCCTTGGTGATCTGCTGTGTTGACGTTACAGATTTTATCCTGTTTCTTACTTCTTTTAAATTAGCCATCTTTTGAGATTTGAGATGTGAGATTTGAGATTTGAGACAATCGCCTCAATATTCAAATACACAACCTCGCTATGTTTATTATCTCTATTAAGATGTGAGTGAGCTTATCTCATATCTCACATCTAATATCTCACATCTAATTAATATTTTCCTGCCAGTTCTTTAGCTACTGTTTCCAGTACGCCTGTTATCTGGTCGTCAAATTTACCTGCTTTAAGGGCAGCTAATACTTCAGGGTGACGAACTTCTAACTGGCTTGTGTATTCTGCTTCAAACTTCCTGATGTCTTTTACAGGAACATTACGCATCAGGTTTTTTGTACCTAAGTAAATGATAGCTACTTGTTTTTCAACTGTTACCGGTGAGTACTGGCCTTGTTTTAACACTTCCACGTTACGTACACCTTTATCAAGCACGTTTTTGGTTGATGCATCAAGATCAGATCCGAATTTTGAGAAAGCCTCTAACTCGCGGTATTGAGCCTGGTCAAGTTTCAAAGTACCTGCTACCTTCTTCATTGATTTAATCTGCGCGTTACCACCCACACGTGATACCGAGATACCTACGTTAATAGCCGGACGAACACCCGCGTTAAACAAGTTTGATTCAAGGAAGATCTGGCCATCGGTGATCGAGATCACGTTGGTTGGAATGTATGCAGATACGTCACCAGCCTGCGTCTCGATGATAGGCAACGCGGTTAATGAACCACCACCTTTAACGATACTACGGATAGACTCCGGCAAATCATTCATCGCCTGGGCGATAGAATCATTGGCGTTGATTTTGGCGGCACGCTCTAATAAACGGCTGTGCAGGTAAAACACGTCACCAGGATAAGCCTCACGGCCCGGTGGACGACGCAATAATAAAGATACCTCGCGGTAAGCAACAGCTTGTTTCGACAAGTCATCATAAACAATCAGTGCCGGGCGACCTGTATCACGGAAGTACTCGCCAATAGCCGCACCTGCAAAAGGAGCAAAAAACTGCATGGTAGCAGAATCTGCGGCACTTGCAGCAACAACGATAGAGAAAGGCATAGCGCCGTTTTCTTCAAGCGTGCGTACAATGTTTGCAACTGTTGATGCTTTTTGACCGCAGGCAACATATATACAGATAACCGGTTTACCGGCATCATAAAATTCTTTTTGGTTGATGATGGTATCCACGCAAACAGCGGTTTTACCTGTCTGGCGGTCACCAATAACCAACTCCCGCTGGCCACGACCGATAGGGATCATCGCGTCGATAGCTTTGATACCAGTTTGTAAAGGCTCGGTAACCGGCTGACGATAGATAACACCAGGCGCTTTACGCTCCAATGGCATTTCGTAAGTTGTACCTACAATTGGTCCTTTACCATCAATTGGGGTTCCTAAAGTATCAACAACACGGCCAAGCATGCCTTCGCCAACATTGATTGATGCAATGCGATTGGTACGTTTTACAGTATCACCTTCCTTAATATCGTCAGATTTACCTAACAATACCACGCCCACGTTATCTTCTTCAAGGTTAAGTACGATACCTTGCAATCCTGTGCCAAATTCTACAAGCTCACCTGATTGTACTTTTGTTAATCCATAAACGCGTGCAATACCGTCACCCACCTGGAGTACAGTACCCACTTCTTCTAATTCAGATTCTGACTTAAAGCCTGCCAATTGCTGACGCAAAATTGCCGATACTTCGTCTGGTCTTACCTCTACCATTGTTTAAATTTATTTAGAGTTTTGTTTTTACTATTATTGAATCACCTTCAGGGCAAATTCTTTTTTCAATTTTTTCAAGCTTGCGGCAATGCTGGTATCAATCTGTTTGTCGCCCACGGTTAGTACAAAACCACCAATTAATGATGGGTCAACCCTGGTTTCCAATACAACAGTACCACCTACTGTGCTTTGTACTTCGGCTATAATGGTTTTCTTATTTGCAGCCGATAACTCGGTAGCCGATGTAACCTTAGCCTTTGTAATATGCCTTTTAATATTAAACAGGTTAATATATTCAAAAGCAGTAGTATATAAAACCTCACCACGACCTTTATCAACCATCAGTTTAAAAAACGCAATAGTTGCCTTGTTTACCTTTTTCAGGAATACAGCATCAAGTATTTTGGTTTTTTTGGAGTGGGCTACAATAGGGTTGCTCAAAACAGCTTTAAGCTCCGGACTGGCCTTTAAGGTATGTATAAACAGATCCATATCTGCTTTAATCGCATCAACAATATTTTGTTCCTGTGCAAGGTCAATAAGGGATTTTGCGTACCTGGATCCTACCGTTAATTCTGACATATTTTCTTTAGATGTGAGATGTTAGATATGAGATTGGAGACCGGAGAAAAAATCTCATATCTCATATCTCATATCTCAAATCTATACTATTATAATTTCACTTCTTTTAATAATTGGCTTACCAGAGCATCTTGTTTTTGCTGATCTTCAAATTGCCTGCGTAATATTTTCTCGGCAATATCTAATGATAGGGTAGCAACCTGGTTTTTAACATCAGCCATCGCGATAGCTTTCTGGTTGTTAATTTCCACGCGGGCAAGTTCAATCATGCGTGCGCCTTCTTTATGAGCAAGTTCCTTAGCATCAGCAATCATTTGCTCTTTAACTTTACGGGCATCATTAAGTATCTGGTCGCGCTCGGCACGGGCTTGTTTTAATAACGATTCGTTTTCGTTAGTTAAACGGGCCATTTCTTCTTTAGCTGCTTCAGCTTTTGAAAGCGCATCTTCAATAAAACGTTCACGATCGCTAAGCGCGCCTAAGATAGGTTTCCAGGCATATTTCCCTAATATAAATAACAGGATCCCGAAGGATATTGTTGTCCAGAAAACTAAACCTAATGCGGGTGTAACTAAATCCATAAGTGTGTATAGTAATTACTTTGAGTATATTTCTTTTTTTTAATGGGATTAAAAACAAGCCCGAAACCAATCGTTCCGGGTTGTTCTTAATAAAATTTAGCCTAACACTGCTACTACCACCGCAAATAAAGCAACACCTTCAACAAGGGCCGCAGCGATGATCATGTTAGTTTGAATTTTTGAGGCAGCTTCTGGCTGACGGGCGATACCTTCAACGGCTTTACCACCGATCTGTCCGATACCGATACCAGCGCCAATAACGGCTAAACCAGCGCCAACTGCACCAATTTTACCTGTAACTCCTGCTGCAGCTACAGCCTGTGCAATTACTCCAATCATTCCAATCATTGTTTGATAATTTAACGTGTATATTTATTGATAATTAATTCGGATTAATGATGATGCTCTTCAACAGCCATACCTATAAACAGGGATGTAAGCATCGTGAAAATAAAGGCCTGCAAAAACGCCACAAGCAACTCAATAGTATCCATAAATACCACAAACGGAACAGATACTGTTGACATCCATGCGGTTTTAAAGATAAATATCAATGATATTAAACTCAACACGATAATGTGACCCGCGGTAATGTTTGCAAACAAACGAATCATTAACGCGAAAGGCTTTGAGATAATACCAATAATTTCTACCGGAACCATGATAGGGTATAACCACAGCGGAATATCCGGTGTGAAAATATGCTTCCAGTAGTATTTGTTACCGCTAAAGTTAATAACGATTAATACAATTACCGATAACACCATAGTTACCGCTATATTACCGGTTAAGTTGAAGCCTCCCGGAAAGAAAGGAATTAAACCCAACAGGTTGTTTATTAATATAAAGAAAAATATGGTAAGCAGCAAAGGCATGTATTTAACATGCTTTACGCCAATGTTTGGTATAGCTACATCATCTCTTACAAACAGGATAACCGGCTCCAGCAATGCCTGAATGCCCTTCGGTGCTTTACCGGCACGTTTTTTATAGCCCGATGTAACACTAAAAAACACAATCAGTAAAATAATCATCCCCATCCACATACTGGCAACGTTGCGGGTTATCGAAAAATCATAAACTTTGGCATCTTTAATAACTTCTCCCGCGTCGGTAACCGGCAATATCTTATTACCTTCCAATTTGTAGCTATAATGCGCTCCTTTATACGGAGCCGGCTCATGCCCCTCTTCGGCCTCGCCTAATTCTGAGGATAGAAAAAGCTCGAGCCCCTTATCGGTATACAATATTACCGGAAGTGGAATTGAAGCATGACCAATAATATGCCAGGTGTGCGAATCGCCGATGTGTTCAAATACCACATCTTTTGGATCAAAGGGCTTTGACTCTTCTTTTTTAGCATTTTCCTGTGAAAATGACAGTGTAGGCATTACACCTAACAATAAAAAAAGCGCCGAAATCAGGAATGTTTTAAATATTTTTGAGTTCAAAATCGAGCTGTTATACATCTAAATGAAGTTTTCTACCTTAATTTTTGGTTGCGCAAGTTACGCAACAAACCATAAATTTCAAAGGCCATATTTAAGAAATATATGTAAAAAAAATCGCCTGCGAAAACATACCGGTTTACGCTGTTTTTCTTCAGGAAAATGAGCACGAAAAATAAGCAGACCAATATTTTAACCGTAGTGGCCGCTAAAAAGGCCTGTGCATACAAATCATAGTTAATTTGCCCCACAACTATAATGGAAATCACGGTTAAAAAGGTAAGCCCGGCGATGAACGAAAACACCAGCCAAAACTTCGGTGTTAATAAATTAGCATAGCCAACGTAGCTTAATACCAGCGGCGGTACCGAAATGATAACAATAAATAAAAGAAATGATAATACGGTAGGAAGCAGTTTCAACTTTTTACGGATCTGATAACGATGTACAATGAAATGAATACGCCCACAAGTGATAATATTGCAGTTACCCATTTAGTTTGATGATTTGCAGCCTGGTCTATTTTATACCCGGCAAAAGCAAACACACCAATAACAGCAATCATTTGGAAAGCCAGGCCGGTAAATTTGGCATAGTTACTTACCTGTTTACCGCCATTCTCCTTATTATTATCTGGTTCATTTTGGGCCATGCGCAAATTTATTAAACCTATTGTATAATCTTTAGTATTTTAGCAATGCTTTTTATAACCATGACCATATATTGAGGCGCGTGAGCATATTTTCCCTATCCAAACCGTACAAACTTATAATACCTGTGCTGATTATTATTTTAGCAGGGTGCTCGCTCGAAAAGAAAAGCGGCTTCAACCGCAATATGCAAAACCTTACGGCTCATTATAACATCCTGTTTAATGCCAATGAATTACTGCGTATTAAGCAGGAAAGCTATGCCGCGGGCTTTGTTGATTCATACAACGAACTGCTGAACGTTTACCCCGATACCACTGCCCAAAGCGGCACTCCCGATAAAGACCTGGAACTTGCCATCAGCAAAGCCAATAAGATCATCAATATAAAAGAGCAAAGCCATTACCTTGGCAATGCCTACCTTGTTATGGGTAAAGCGCGTTTTTTAGAAGGCAACTATTTTGATGCCGTGGAATATTTTAACTACGTTATTTTATCCTATGGCAAGCAGATTGAATTAAAACAGGAGGCTTTGATATGGAAGGGACGCGCCTTATTATACCTTAATAACCCGGCACAGGCAAAAATCATTATTGATACCGCTATACAAAACATCAACCCTAAAAAAAGCATTCCCGCAGGCATTTACGCTACCCAACTACAATACAACATTAATACCGAAGACTACCCGGCCGCCGAGGAAAGCGCCAAAACAGCTCTGAGGCTTTGTCATGATGGTAATCTTAAACTCCGCTGGACATTTATTTTGGCCCAGCTTCAGGAACTTAATCAAAAACCACAGGAAGCCATAGTTAATTATACCAGTGTTGTTAAAAGTAACGCCTCGTTTGAGATGGCTTTTAATGCCAACCTTAACCGCATCCGCATACAGGATAATGAGGACGGTATTAAACAAAATAAAATTGAGCGCCTGCGTAAACTGCTTAAAAACCAAAACAACAAGGAGTTTACCGATCAGATTTATTACCAGGTAGCCCAGCAGCTATACATTGCCGGTGATATTGACGGCGCCCTGAAAAATTACAAACTATCGGTACGCAGCAGCCTCAAAAACCAAAATCAAAAAGGTCTTTCTTATCTGCGCATTGCCGATATCGACTTTAAAAACAAAGCTGATTATGCTGAAGCTAAATTATATTACGATAGCACACTCACCTACCTTGCCCCCTCCTACCCCGGCTACCAGATTATCCGCAAAAAAGCCAATAACCTGCAAATTTTAACCGGCTTACTGCAAACCATATCTCGCGAGGATACCCTGCAAATGCTGGCCGCTTTGGATGAGCAAACCCGTACCGCCCGCATTGATGCTATCGTTACCCGCAAAATCTTACAGGATAAAGTAACTAAAGAAACGTTTACAAGCAATAACGGCCAATTTGAAAACAGCAGGAACACCAATAATTTAAATAACCAGCAGGCCAGCAAAAGCGGAGGCAGCATATTTTATTTTTATAACCCTGCCGCCTTAAGTCTTGGAACCAATGATTTTAAAAGGCAATGGGGCAACCGCAAGCTGGAAGATAACTGGCGCCGCAGTAAACGATCAAACAGTAATATTGCTGCCAATGTAACCGGAACAACTTCTGTACAGGATACTGATCCTTTTGCACCATCGGCACAGGAAGCAGCCAATGCTGCCAGGGGCGACGCAGGAAGCTACCGGCAGGACATCATTAAAAACCTGCCCTTAACAGCCGACCTGCTTAACCGGTCGAACTTTCGTGTTTATAATGCTTACATGGATATGGCCAATTTTTACCGCGATATTTTAGGCGATAAAAAGGAAGCCATTGCTACATATGAAGCTTTGCTGGTCCGTTTCACCAACAGTGCGGATAAAGCGGCTGTATATTACAATTTATACCGGCTATATGCCGATATTGATACCTCCCGGTCTGAAGCATACAAGAACAAGATACTGAAGGAGTTTTCTGAAAGCGTATTTGCCAAAGTGATACTTGATCCCGAATACAGTAAACACCTTGATAATACAAATGCCGAATTTAATGGGCTTTACAATAGTGTATATGAGCTGTACGCACAAAAAAAATATGCTGCCGTTGTTACACAGGCAAATGATTTGCTGAGCAAATATCCCGACAACCGTTTTGCAGCCCAGCTATCATATTTACGAACCATTGCTGCCGGTCACCAGGAAAAGCTAACCCCTTTTATGACCGATCTGCAGCAGATAACGGCAAAATACCCCGATGATAAACTGGTAACCCCACTTGCAAATCAGCACCTGGCTTATATTGATGCCAACAAAACCGAAATGGAAAGCCGTACGGTAGTGCTGACAGGTGATGACATAAACGAAATACCTTTTACCCCACCCGTAGCCTATCAAAAGCAAACAGAATACCGGCCCGATTACCATCCATCGCCCCAGGCACAGGTAGCACAAGTAAGGCAGGAACCAAAAGCAACTCCGCCTATAGTGGCTCAGGCAAAACCAACTGCACCTGTTGAAATACCCAAACCTGCCGAACAAATCAAACCAAAGGAAACAGCGGCAATTACGCCTCCGCCTGCGGATTCGTTTAATAAACCTGCCGATCAACCGCCGGTAACAACACCAGCCCAGCAGCCTCAGCAACAAGCAGCGCAGGCGCCAATAATAAAACCACCGGCCCCGGTAAACTACATATTCTCCATGCGCGATAGCAGCAATTATTATTTTGTGGTAAATGTTAGCAGTGGTACAACTAACCTTGCTTCATCGCGTTTTGGTATAGGGCAGTTTAACCGTACCAGGTTTTCGGGCAGTACCATTAAGCATGATTTAAAACCTATTGGGGCCGATGATCAGCTGATATTTGTTGGTCGTTTTTATAGTCTTGAGGATGTAAAAAAATATGCACGGGGAATTATCCCGCTGATGCCCGATATTATGAAGGTGCCAAAGGATAAATACAGTTTTTTTATCATTACCAAGGAAAATCTGGATAAATTAGCCGACCAAAAAACGTTAGATAGTTATATTGATTACTATCAAAAATATTATTGAAATGAGAACCTATAACAAAAAACCTGCGCTTACCCCACAGGATATAAGACGGTATAACTGGTACATATGGCGCGCTGTAATTGCCGCCTTTGTATTTGTAATTATAATGATAACGCTTACCGTTTTTGACGTATTTGGCCAATTGCCTCCATTCCGCGATCTGGAAAACCCTAAAAGCAACCAGGCATCAGAAGTAATATCATCAGATAAGCAAATTTTAGGCACCTATTATATCCAAAACCGCTCAAACGTTACATTTGCCGGTCTTTCGCCAAATGTAGTTAACGCCCTGGTAGCAACCGAAGATAAGCGCTTTTACGATCATTCGGGTATAGATTTCGGGCGGAGCTTTACTATATTCCTGCACCTGCTTATCGGGCAAAAACAAGGTGGCAGTACCATTACACAGCAATTGGCGCTTAATCTTTTCAGCGAAAGGGCTGCCAATCCGTTTAAACGTGTGATTCAAAAAATGCAGGAATGGGTAACAGCAGTTAAACTGGAACGCCATTATACCAAGCAGGAGATCCTAACCATGTATCTTAACACGGTTGACTTTGGCGCGTATAATACCTATGGCATCAAATCGGCAGCACGTACCTATTTTAATACCACACCTGATAAACTAACGCCAGATCAGGCTGCCCTGTTAATAGGTATGGTAAATGGCCCGGGCATCTACTCGCCTATAAGGCACCCGCAAAATGCGCTTAGACGCCGTAACCTGGTTCTTAACCGGATGGAAGAGCAGGGTTACCTGAGCAATGGCCAGGCAGATGAGTTTAAAAAGAAGCCGCTGGGATTAAACTTTCACCAGAATAATCACTTTGACGGACCTGCGCCATATTTCAGGTCGGTATTAAAAAAAGAGATCCAGAAGATCTTTAAAGATCAAAATATTAACCGGCCCGATGGTACTCCTTATGACCTTGACCGCGACGGCCTGAAGATATATACTACCATTGATGCTACCATGCAGCAATATGCCGAAGAATCGCAGCAGGAATACATGAAGAACCTGCAGATGCAGTTTAATGATCACTGGCGCGGGAAAAATCTGTCAAGAAGCATTCACAACTATAAATTCCTCATTAACCAGGGGATGTTGAAAAGCGACCGGTACAAGCAGCTGAAAATGGAAGGCTTGAGTGATGATGAAATTAAAACCAATTTCAACACTAAAGATACACTTAACCTGTTTACGTGGCGTGGCGATATCGATACGCTGATGAAACCCATCGATTCGATTGTATACTGTAAAATGTTGCTGCGTAACGCCCTCATGAGTATGGACCCAACAACCGGTTATGTTAAAGCCTGGGTGGGCGGTACCAACTTTGAGCACTTTAAGTACGACCAGGTTAAAAACGGCACAAGGCAGGTGGGTTCAACCGCCAAGCCGTTTACCTACGCGGTAGCTATTGATAATGGTTATTCGCCCTGTATGAAAATAAATAACGTGCCGGATACCATACGGGGTTATGGCGACCCATGGTGCCCACGCTCATCGCCATCAGAAACTTTACCGGGTTTTATTACCCTGCGCCAGGCATTGGCCCACTCGCAAAACTGGGTAACAGCCCACGTAATGAGCGAGGTGAAACCGGAACCTGTAGTAGAGCTGATTAAAAAAATGGGCATTACCAGCGCTGTACCCGCCTACCCTTCTATATGCCTGGGTACGTTTGATGCATCGGTATTTGAAATGACGGCAGCTTATTCGGTATTTGCTAATCATGGTTTGTGGACCGAGCCTACCTATATATTACGCATCGAGGATAAAAACGGTAACGTGCTATATTCCCATACCCCAAAAGTAGTACAGGCCATGAACCCGCAAACCGCTTACGTAATGACCTATATGTTGAAAGGCGTAATTGAAGATGGAACAGGTTCCAGGCTTAGCTATAAATATGGCCTGCACAACCCCATTGGCGGTAAAACAGGTACCACCAACGGCAACTCCGATGGCTGGTTCATCGGTATAACCCCGCAACTGGTAACCGGCTTATGGACAGGCTGCGAAGACAGGGATATCGCATTCCAGTCTACCAGGTTGGGCGAGGGGGCCAACAGCGCATTACCTATATTTGCCATGTACATGAAAAAGGTATACGCCAACGCCGCACTGGGCATTAAAAAAACCGTTGATTTCGACGCTCCCAAAACCGGTGTAAGCATCATTCTTGATTGCGGCCAGTATACACAGCAGCAACAAGGGACTAATGAGGTGGATAAAAAGTTAGATTTTTAAAATTGTTCATTGGTTGATTAGTCAATTAGTTCATTGAAGATGAATTCAATATACTGTTTGAAAAACTTCAATCTATCCATCTAAAACTAAATGCATATTTAAAATTCATTAGTAAAACCGCTGCGTATAAAGCAGATCAATGAATTAGTACACCATTAGCGTATCGCCCATTGTTCAGTATCTCAAAGCAGATTAATGAACTAATGAACTAATGAACCAATGAACGGCAATGGAAAAATTCGATTACAGGGAAGCATTAAAAAATATACCTCATAAACCGGGGATTTACCAATACTGGGATAGTGAGAAAGAACTGATCTACATTGGTAAGGCTAAGGACCTACGCAACCGCGTAGGATCATATTTTAATAAGGATGCCTACATAAATGCCAAGACAAAGGTATTGGTATCTAAAATACGCGGTATAACGTTTACCATAGTTGATACCGAGGTGGATGCATGGCTGCTGGAAAACAGCCTGATCAAAAAGCACCAGCCACGGTATAATGTAATGCTTAAGGATGATAAAACTTATCCCTGGATCATTATCAAAAACGAGAGCTTTCCCCGCATCTTCTGGACCAGGCGTATTGTTAAGGACGGATCGAAATACCTGGGGCCCTATGCATCCGTCAGCATGATGCATAATATCCTGGGGCTGATTAAGGAAACATATCCACTGCGCACCTGCAACCTGGCGCTTACCCGCGAAAATATCGACAAAGGAAAGTTTAAAGTTTGTTTAGAATATCAGTTGGGCAACTGCAAAGGCCCCTGCCAAAACTACCAGACGGAAGATGATTACGACAACAGTATAGGAGAGATAACGGATATTCTGAACGGCAAGATCGGGGCAATATTACGCCGCCTTAAAGGCGAAATGGAAGCAGCCGTTGCCGAATATAATTACGAGCTGGCCCATCGCCTTAAACGCAAGTTTGATTTACTGGAAAACTACCAGAGTAAATCAACCATTGTAAATTCATCTATTACCGATGTGGATGTATTCAACATCGCATCCGAAGAAAAACTTGCCTTTGTGAACTACTTAAAGGTGATGAACGGTACCATCATCCAAACCCAAACCATCGAGCTTAAAAAACGGCTGGATGAAAGCGATGAAGAACTATTAACGCTGGCCATCATTGAGTTTAGGAGCCGTTACAACAGTAACTCGAAAGAGGTAATTGTGCCATTTGATATCGACC
Organism: Mucilaginibacter sp. P5_A6; assembly: GCF_056400585.1. NCBI lineage: Bacteria > Pseudomonadati > Bacteroidota > Sphingobacteriia > Sphingobacteriales > Sphingobacteriaceae > Mucilaginibacter > Mucilaginibacter sp. P5_A6. The sequence goes on from NZ_JBFUKZ010000006.1 coordinate 42,238, forward strand.
TGCAAGAATCATCCATTAAGTTTACCGTACCCAAACTGGGCGAAAAAAAGAAACTGCTTGATCTGTCGCAAAAGAATGTACAATTCTTTAAGAAGGAAAAGATAGATCAGTACGAAAAACTGAACCCCGAGATCCGCACCGAACGTTTGCTTACGCAAATGATGAAAGATCTGCGTATGAACCAGCTGCCCCGCCATATCGAGTGCTTTGATAACTCAAATTTCCAGGGTAAATACCCGGTATCGGCAATTGTGGTATTCAGGGATGGAAAGCCATTTAAAAAGGATTACCGCCACTTCCATGTAAAAACAGTAGAAGGCCCTAATGATTTTGCTACCATGGAAGAGGCCGTGCACCGCCGCTACAGGCGCATGCTTGATGAAGGTACAGAACTACCCCAACTCATCATCATTGATGGCGGTAAAGGTCAGCTATCATCGGCTATGCACAGTTTAAAACTACTGGGTATTGATAAGCAGGTAACGGTTATAGGTATTGCCAAAAGGTTGGAGGAATTATACTACCCCAACGATCAGTACCCCATGTACCTGGATAAAAAATCAGAAACGCTTAAAGTGATTCAGCACCTGCGCGATGAGGCACACCGCTTTGGCATCACCTTCCACCGTAAAATCCGTGATAAGGGAACCCTGGCTACCGAATTAGAGTTGATAGACGGCATTGGCAAAACCACCGCCGAAAAGCTTCTGAAATACTTCAAATCTGTTAAAAAGGTCCGCGAAGCCAACGAAGAGTTGTTGCTTGAGGTTGTCAATTTAAAACAGGCGAAGGCGATATTGGGGTATTTTAACAGAGAGGAAAAGGAAAATTGATCTGCAGATTAACTTTGGTGAAGGGAACTCTGAAGGGCGAATGACGTTTTAAAAAATTTGCCATCCTGAACAGAGTGAAGGATCTATTCGCAGACTGTACAGGGCGACGAAGCATAGCGAATAATAGATGCTTCACTCCGTTCAGCATGACAAAAGGTTTAATTGCAAAAAAGTCATTCGTAGTCATAAACGTAAAAGTCAAAACCATATTAGTTTTGACTTTTTAATTTTGAATTTTGACTTAAATATTAGTATTGCCAAAGATTAAGCTCCCAGTCCATCAGATTTTTCTTTACCCGCTCCGATTCATAAAGCTTATCTATACCCTGGGCATAATCTTTAATACGTTCGTCTTTATCGTTACTTTCCTTAACAATGTAACTTGCAAATATGCGTTTCATAAAAACATCATCAAAGCTTAAGCCAGTTGCATCGTTGTTACGGCTCACTACTTCTTTAGTTGCCAGTATAGGGCGTGCTTCAGGGAAATAGATCCAAAAAGCAGGCTGATAATCAACCATATCACCGGCAATACCTACCCCTTTTGGTTTAATGAGCGGGGCAATACCAATAATACGTGGTTCAAATATAGAGCGCTGCCTGTCAAAAACCCAGTCTTCTTTAATACGGAACTTGACAACGCTATCCGGGTTAAATTCACCGGCTACCATTGTTGATGATATTACGTTATTATCCTTATCCCGTTTTTCAACCACACTGCTATCGGATGATAGGCGTCCGCGAGCCTGGCCAGAATTTAGTGGCGTCATAAAGCTATCGCCGTTAGGGTCATCCTTTTTACCTGGAGTTGGATCATATGCAGTTAATTCACCAGCGGCTATAGCATCCAGTAAAACATCTATCAAACGGCGTTTTGGCGATGCCAGATAAGTATTCATTTTATCACGAACATCAATTTCGCGCCATACCCTTTTTGCAAAAGCAACATCACTTTCGCGAAGGTTAGGATAAGGTGTTACCCTGGCACTCAAAATGTTATTTTTCTTGAAATAGCCATCAAGCGGCCTTTCAAAAGGTTTCATTGGCGTTTTTTTGGTTGTATCAACCGGCGGCGCCGCCTGGCTTACCACACTATTGGGTTGCTGCTGTACCGGCTGTGTAGTTACCGGCTTTTTTGCCGGAGCGCGTTTTGCGCGTTTTTTTGTTTGCCCGTAAGAAGCAATACAGGCAAAACAAAGTACAACTACCAAAATTCTCTTTTTCATACGCGTTTAATTTGCGGATAATACAATTGGATCAAGTGATCGCGGTGACCTATCGGGACCTACTGCAACAATATCCTTAAATATAACAGTAGTTCCGGGAGTTACAGTATTTAAAGCTGAATGCATAGCACCCGTAAGTTCGCCTCCGCTTCCCGATAATATAATGGCATCCTGGCGCGGTTTTACAACCAACAGCGTAAAATGCGTTACGTTAAATTTAGCATCAAAATCAAAACCATCTAACTGGGCAAATAACCTGTCCTGGGCACGAATATTTGCCGAACCGGTACTGCCACCGCTTTTACCGGCAAACTGTGCCTTAGGATCGGGGATCCGTTTAATACGGAACTCCGTTGTACCTAATACCATACCTTTTTCTCCGGTAACTGTAATACGGGCTTTACCTATCGAGCTTACCGAAGCAATATAATGCCCGCCTGAGCCACTAAGTGAGCCACCGCTTATGTTTGCACCTATACTTGCAGTAGGCACACCTGGGGCCGATACTGTAACGGGGTTAGGCACACCTATATACAATACATTCATTTTATCAGGAGATACTACCGCGGATGGTTTTGCAACCATATAAGTTGCAGAAACAGGATATGTTTTAGGCGCACCTCCATCAACAGATTTTACTGACAATTCTCCGTTTACCGTATGCAAACCTTCACCGCCTGCTGTTACCGTATAGGTACCGACACCGTTGGTTGTTGGTACCCTTGAGCCACCAATGGTGATTGTTGGATCTGAATGTGAATCATAAGCAGTTAAATAAATGTCTGCCTTGTATTGCTGGCCGGCCAAAACATAGCTGCTTGGCGCTACCACAACTGCTTTAAACGCATTCAGGGTAACTTCTGCCTGGTCTACTTTACTAAATAATTTTTTTACAACCTCGTTCTCGGCATTCTTGGTATCCGCCTGTATTTTTGCCAGCGTAGTTAAAGTAGCTCCTAATGGAATACCTTCACCAAAGTAGGCATTTTGCCATGTTTTCTTTTGCACCCCAGGACGCCCCGGTGGGTTATTGGCATTCAAAGAAAAATTAACACCTGCACTATCCTTGCCCAGTAATTGCATTAATTTGGCTCTTGTTGCCTCAATTTTTTCTTTTAAAACATCGGCTTTTTTTCCGTTTATCATCACCTCTGATGATATATCTAAATTGTCTCTGGCAGTAACATCATCAATCTCGGGGTTAATACCTCCACCTTCTTTTATCAATTCAGCTTTCAGTTCTTCAATGTAACCGTTCAAATCACCGGCCATCTTAGTTGCCTCTTTAGCCGAGTTCAGATATTTAGCTTTGTCGGGCTGGGCTTTTATTTTAGCATCAAAAGCACTATAAGTAGCTTGCAGGCTTGAGTTTACATTTTTTGTTGATGCATCCAAACTCCTGGTAATATTCTTAAAAGCATCCAGCAAATTTTCAGGCACATTCAGGGCAATTAAGCCTAAAAGCACCAGGTATAAAATACCTATCATCCGCTGTCTTGGGGTTTCCTTACCTCCGGCCATGTATTATAAATCTTAGCTTGTAAAAAATCTATTAATTATTAATTAACACGTGGCTGGTTCATAGCAGTAAGCATATTACCATATATAGCATTTAACGCTCCAAGGTTTTTTGCTAAACGGCCAACCTCTTCTTTAAACTGTTTTGAATCATCTAACGATTCGTTAAAATTATTCATGGTTAAAGACAGGTTTTGGTAAAACTTGTTCATTGATTTTAAATGTGCGCTTGAATCCTGTAATTCCAGTTCATAAACAGCGTTTAATGACCCCAGGTTTTTAGCAAGCTTGTTGATTTGCTCATGGTATGCCTTTGCGTCAACATTTGAGTTAGCCAGTTCGGATAAATTTGCTGATGCCTTGTCAAACGAAACGCTTAAATTTTCATAACTTGCAGTAGCTGCCTTTATTTTACTTGTAAAAGCAATTGTAGCTTCGCCTGCATCGGTAACTCTTGATATAGCGGCTACTTTATCGCCAAAAGTTCTTAAGCCATCTCCCAGGCTACGAACCAATTCTGGACCTATCTTGGCATCATCAAGCATTTTATCTAATGCAGCTGTGCTATTTGATCCGGAACCAATAGCGCCAGAAAATGATGATTTTGGCAGTTCGCCCTGGTAATCTTCATTAAGTTCGGGGTAAACACGTACCCAGTCAACATCTTTATCGTCGCGCTGTAAGCCCAATATAAAGAAAAGCACAGCCTCGGTACTTAAACCTAAGGTAATAAATTCAGATGCGTATTTCCAGTGTTGTATTTTAAATAACAAACCGATGATAACAACGGTTGCGCCGATTGAAATTATGTTTCCTATCCCGAATGGTTTTTTCTTTCCTGCCATAATAATCAGAAATAACTTTGTTTGATGTTTTGTTTATTTGATTGTTTATCGTTTGTCTTTGATGTCGCGGCCAAGGTAGCTGGTTACACAGCGGAAACCGATATATGATTTCGCTGTATCCTGATACTCATAGGTACGGGTTGCATTTTGAAGAAAGTATCCGATATCTTTCCATGATCCACCACGCACAACTTTGCGTTTAAGCACTTCCGGGTCAGAAGATTTTGCTTCAACGGCGAATGTTGGCGCAAGGTCATGCACAAATGTTGAAGCCGACTCATCAAAGGCTGATGATGTCCATTCGGCCACATTACCAGCCATATTGTATAAGCCAAAATCGTTAGGGAAGTAAGAACGAACGTTTACTGTATATGCACCGCCATCATCTGTATAGTTACCGCGGCCTGGTTTAAAATTGGCCAGTAAACATCCTTTAGCGTTTTTAATATAAGGGCCACCCCATGGGTAATCATTACCTATACGGCCACCACGGGCTGCATATTCAAACTCAGCCTCGGTAGGTAACCTGTAATCTGCGCGGTGCGGCAAATGTCTTGAATCTTTATAAGCTTCGTTATAACGGGTACGCCATACGGTGAAAGCCCTTGCCTGTCTCCAGGTTACACCCACTACCGGGTAGTTACGGAAAGCAGGATGCGAAAAATATCCCTCAACCATTGGTTCATTGGCAGCGTATGAAAAATCACTAAGCCAAACCAGTGTATCCGGATAAACATTTACAGTATCGCGCAAAATAAAATCAGAGCGTCTTGATTTAGGATCGTTCCTGTGGTTGGCGGCATCGCGCAATACCATTAATGCATAATTGTATTTCAATATACGCACGTCAAGTTCATTACGATCAAACACACGATCTTCTCCCTGGTAATACATACCCTGAAGTTTTGAAGCGTTACCCGCCTGCCCTTTTTTGTTGCTCCAAACCGGGTTCTTTTTTACGTAAGCCCAATTGATATATTTTTTACCGCTGTTATTAGCTGCGGCGCCTTTAGGCTGCAGGTAATATTTATTATCATTAACATAATTGGTAATTGCAATTGAATCGCGCACCCAAAATACAAACTTCTTGTACTGACTGTTGGTGATCTCCGTCTGATCCATAAAAAAGGGAGCTTCGGTGACCTGTTTGAGTTGCGCTATTTGTCCAAAAGTAACATCCTGATCAGTTTGACCCATCATGAATGAGCCACCCGGAATATAAACCATTCCATAAGGCACTTCGGCCTTAAATGACCTTTGCGGTACGCCGGTTAATTCACCTCTGTCACCGCCACCGCCGCAACCGCTCAATATTCCACCAGCTAAAACAACTATTAAAAAGTATATCTGCTTCATTTTAAAATCAAAATTCAGTCATAAAAATATAACATTATTAGACCCCCGAATATATCAAATTTGCTTTACGATGCCAAAAAACATTTAATTTAAGCAATAAAAAGCCCATTAAGATGCATTCAGCATCGTTTAAAGCATAAATAATTGTATAAAAAACAATAAATTACCTAACTACACCTGTGCAAATTAGATGTCGTTAATACGCTGTAACCCCAAAAAAAGTTGCAATTGGGTTAAATAAATTTCCTTTTTTATTTATTTACATGCTTACAGTACTGCTCAATAGCCATTGTCATGGATGGGGCAGCCGGAGTTGGCGCCGGAATATCCAGGATCAATCCGGCTTCAAGCACGGCTTTATGGGTGGTTGCCCCAAAGGCGGCTATACGCGTATTATTCTGTTTAAAATCGGGAAAGTTTTTGTACAACGACTGTATGCTTGATGGACTGAAGAAGGCTATAACATCATAAAACACTTCGGCCAGATCGGAAAGATCGCTGCAAACGGTACGGAAGAGCACAGCTGGCGTAAAGTTATAACCATTTTCAAGAAGGAAACGCTGTGTTTCTTCGGCTGCTACATCCGAGCACGGGTAAAGAAATTTTTCGGCAGCATGTTTTTTTAACACTTCGGCCAGATCTGCAGCGGTTTGTTTACCAAAAAATATTTTTCGTTTACGGTATTGGATATATTTTTGCAGATAAAGCGCAATAGTTTCTGAAAGACAAAAATACTTCATCTCTACAGGCACTTCAAAACGCATCTCTTCGCAAATACGGAAAAAATGATCGGCAGAGTTACGGCTGGTAAAAATAACTGCGGTAAAATCACCCAGATTAATTTTTTCCTTCCTGAAATCCTTGGCCGGCACGCCTTCCACATGAATAAATGACCTGAAATCAATTTTCAGGTTTAGCTTCTTAGCCAACTCAGCGTACGGATTTTTGTCATTCTCAGGCTTTGATAAAGTAACTAATATACTTTTTACCTTTTTCTTTCTATCTTCCAAGTCAATTCTTTTAACTACCTAAATTTTAATATTCAATGCCTTTATTAAGATTAAAATAGGGCAAATTTCGAGGGCACAAAGATACGTAAATAAATAAAACTTATGAAATTTGAAAGTAGAAATTATATTTACGCTGCTCCTGAGGTATTGCCATATAAAAATCACGATGACAACGGTGAGCGTAAGGCCAAGCAAAACAGGTATGTATTGAGTACCCAGCAAGCTAAAACATATTACAACCGGTAAAAAAACAAATGCTATATTAAAATAAGTAAGGTGTAATATATTCAAATATTCGTTCACCAGGCGACTGATATCAAATACAAAGCCAAGGAACTTTAACACAATAAATTTTAAGGCAAACAAAGCGATCACAATTATGGTAAGCGAAACAAATAGTCTGCTGCCACTCACTACGTAATACACTCCATTGTATGCCGCAAGCTGGTATAAAAATAAACTAAATGTTGAACAGAACAACAAAAAAAGGCCCAAAAAGGCCCATGAACTTACCACACCATCTTCCTTACCGGCCTGGGAAAACACGCGTTTACTAAAAAACGAATGCAACACAAAGTTTACATCGTTATTGAGCGCTATATTTAGTATAGCAGTATACAATAACATACCTATAATTAACACAATAACCCAGGGATCTCGCGATGAGCGCGTAAGGCCATCCTTTACCTTGCTCTTGTTTTTTAAGTGAATATCTAAAAAGCCGTAACTCTTATATAAAACATGGGCAAATAAACTATCAGTAAATTCACTACGGGTAGTTGAATCGGGTATGCGGATATAGCGCATATTGATAGAATCGGCGACGAAAAGTTTACGCGCCTGCATAGCATTGGCCACCGAATCGAGCAGTGAATTACCGCTGACATTGCTATGCCTGTAGGTTGGAGTATCAGCGCTTGCGGCGGTTGTATCCTGCTGAGCGAATGCAGCAGAAAAACTCCATAAAATTATCATAAAGCTACCGGCAAAAAAACGCATCTAACAAATTAGCCCTTTAAATTCGCTGCAAAATTACAGTAATAATTGATTGTTTTAGTAAACCTCCTTTAAAAAGCAAAGCTTTCATTAACACCGAACAATTAATATGAATATCTCACCCGCCGGAAGACTTTTATTTTATACTGGCACAGCAGTTGCTGAAATAAGCGGGTAACCCGGCAGGAAACTGCTGGTAAAAAACAAAAATTATTATTACTGGTATTAATCTTTGAACAAAAAGCATTTGGATTTTATTACGCAAAACTTAAGTTTTAAAATACCGTATAAACCTATCAGATAAGCTCTATTAGCTATAGTTGTATAGACTTCATTGTCTTTACATACGTTAATATGATGTATTTTAATTATATCAACATGTCAGCAATTAATAAAATCACGGTACTTTATGTAGACGATGAAGAAAATAATCTTTTTTCATTTAAGGCTACTTTCCGAATGAAATATGAGGTATTAACTGCAGTTAGTGCCAAAGAGGCTTTAACCATTTTATCAACAAAGCAAGTTCACGTTATTATTAGTGATCAGCGTATGCCCGAGATGACCGGCGTTGAATTTTTTGAGATAGTATTAGAAAAATTTCCTGACCCAATAAGAGTTCTGTTAACAGGTTATACAGACATGAGCGCGGTGGTAGATGCTATTAATAAAGGTAAAATATATCATTACCTTGATAAACCATGGAACGAAGAAGAGTTGGATTTAACTATAAACCGCGCATATGAAAAGTACCTTGAACTCCTTGATCTGAAAAACATGAATGAAAAGCTTACAGGGTCAAATGAGCRATTAGAATTTTTGCTGAGGCAGAAACTACTTTCATAGTCTTAATTATCTTTGTTATACATCCGGGGCTAAATGCGTAATTAATAAAGATATATCTGCCTTAATAAGTGGCTTCTCTAACATACTAATTACAGTTTCGTAGGCCATGATCCTGGCAATGTCACTGGCATTTCTGGTACATGATAAAATACATATTTTATATCTGTTCCGTATTTCAACCGGGAGCTTTTCAAATTCTTCGACAAACTCAAAACCGTTCATTATGGGCATTTGTATATCAAGCAAAATTATCGTGATATAACCCTTGCTTATACGGTTTTCACGAATACTGTCCAATGCAAGTTGTGCACTTTGAAAAACATTGACAATTAAGTTCTTATCTACCTGCTGTATAACCTTTCGGGCAATGAAGCAATCAAGCTCACTTTCATCGATAACTATAAATGATAACGCCATACTAATCAGATAGATGGAATGATTACTTTAAAAGTTGTTCCCTCGTGCATCACAGAGTTAACTTCTATTTGCCCGTTTAATTTCATTAATGCACTTTTCACGTTATATAATCCAAAACCCGACCCAACCTCCTGGGAATTTGCACGATAAAAAAGATTGAATATCTCGCCTATATGGCTACCTAAAATACCTATACCTGTGTCTTTTACATAAATTGTTGCAACGTTTTTATGCACATCAACAATTACCTCAACAGATTTATCATTTTTGTCTTTATCCTGATACTTAAAGGCGTTGGATAAAAGGTTATTCAAGATAAGCTTTACCGGCACTTTATCGCTTCTAAAAACCTCGTCCTGATTAACGGTTATACTAAACTTTATATTATTTATTTTTGAAAGCACCATATAAATGGACTTCATTTCATCAATAATGTCATTAAAATCAATCTCTTTTATTTTTAGCTCTCCTCTTTGTAAGCTATAATAATCATGCATACTTAAAATGTAAGTATCCAATTTTTTGAGTGATTTTTCCATCAGAAACAACATCTCTTTCATCTCTTCTACATCATCAATTTCACGTGCTACGTTAATAGCGCCCAAAATTCCGGATATAGGCCCCCTGATATCATGACTTACGCTATATGCAAACTTATTAAGTTCATTATATGCCTTTTGCAATTCATCATTCTTAACAGAAAGCATTGAATTAGCCATATAAAACTTATTTGCTTCGTCAATAGCCGAAATAATATCAGCTTCAAGCCAGGGCTTTTTTACATATCGAAATATATTACCCTTGTTTATTGCATCAATTATTGATTCAATATCAGTATAAGCGGTTAATAAAACACGAACAGGTAATGGATAACTTGTTCGTATTTCCTCAAAAAATTCAACGCCGCTTTGCCCCGGCATCCGCTGGTCGCAAAAAACGACTCTGATATCCGGATGATTACTAAGATAATTTAAAGCTTGTGGTATATTTACGGCTGTAAAAATCTGATATTCAATTCTCAACGATGCTTTAAAACCTACAAGATTTTCCTGCTCATCATCAATATATAGTATTTTTATTTTTTCTGACATTATGCTAAGTATTTGATACCCATAATTGTAATGCTCCTATTACTTAAACTACATTATAATAAACATCGCTAAACCTTTATACCCATTAATTGAGCTTTATGTTGACTTAGAATTAAATATTATTGGTATCTGTAAAACTAATTCTGTCCCTTCTCCCGGCAAACTGTTCGCAATTATTTTCCCGTTGTGTTTTTTTACCGTATTATAGGAAATTGACATGCCTAAGCCCATTCCTTCTCCAACATCTTTTGTTGTAAAAAAAGGTTCAAATATCTTTTTTTGTGCTTCAGGTTCCATACCGATTCCATTATCTTTTATCTTTATTATTACATCGACTTCATCACAAGTTGTTGTAATAACTATTACACCACCATCGTTTTCGCCAAAACGCTTCTGCACTGCATAAATGGCATTTGAAATAATATTTAAAAACACCTGGTTCAACTTACCTGGATAACATTCTACAAGAGGTAAATCACCATAAATCTTAGTTACTGTTATTTTTTTTAGCAGATTATTTGCAATAACCATGGTTGCTTCCAGGCCCTCGTTAATATCTGCTTTTTTCAATCCGTCTTCATCCAGGCGCGAAAAAATCTTTAATCCTTTAACTATTTCGGCTGTTCTGCTGGCCCCCTCATTAATCCCTTTTATCAAATGGTTAATTTCAATGGTGAGATAATCAAAATCCAGCTCTTCCTTATATTCCCTGATCTGTTTCTCTTTATCAGCCACAGACAAATTAGATACGCCAACATTTTCAATAACCGCCATAGCCTCAAACACTAAATCAATATTCCGTTTTAAGGGTCTGATATTGGATGAAACAAAGTTTATGGGATTATTAATTTCATGGGCTATACCTGCAGTCAGCTGGCCTAATGAAGCCATTTTTTCTGATTCCACTAATTGCGATTGCGCCTGCTTTAAATCTTCAAGAGTTTTGTTCAGTTCCTGGTTTGATGCACTTAGCGCAACGGTTCGCTCTTTTACCTTTGTTTCCAACAATACGTTTTGCTCTTTAACAATCCGTTCGTTTTCCTTTAATGCTTTTAATGTTTCTTCCTGTGATCTTTCTTTCTCGGCTTTAAAAATATTTATCTTGTCGGCAAGTGCCAGAGAAAGTAATGTAACTTCAAATGCAGTGCCTGCCTGCATTGTATAATTTGTTAAATTATTATAGGGTAATATTCCTAAATTACGCAATACAAATAAGATAATCCCTGTTAAAAACAATGTCCAGGCTAACAGGAAAAACCTCGCAGGCCTATATCCATTTAATGAAAGCTTAATGATAACAATATACACGCTAACCGTTAAGCATAAAGCACTAATGTCAATCATCCGATAGCTGATATGTGCATAACCAAGAAGCCTTACAATAATTGTTATAGTATACAATAAGATTATAAATTTAAGTACTCCGCTCATCACAGGCATTCTTTTTTTTATGCCTAAAAACGATTCGGCAAATAACACCAGTGATATGCCGGCCATTGCGGGGAAAATAACTATACCCATGTTAAACACAACCGGAGAATTGGGGAAAATAAACCGGTAGGTATAACCCGATAATGAGGTTTGAGTAAGCCCTATTAATAACGTATAGGAAACATAGTATAAATAACTGATATCCCTGGTTGATATAAATACAAAACAATTATAAACCAACATAACCAGTAACACGCCTGTAAGCCCGCCCCATAACAAATCGTGACTAAGCTTTGATTCGGCTATTTTTTGCGGTGTACCTATTACTAATGGTAAAACCATTTGCTGGCTGCTTTCAACCTTCAGATAAAAAGTAGCTGTGCTGTCTTTTGGAATTTTAACATCGAAAAGAAAATCCTGGTGTTTATATTTTCTTTTTGCAAAAGGATTATTGTCGCTTAATGTTTCTTTATAAAAAACACCATTAACAGGATAATAAAACTGGCATAAATCTAATGTGGGATATTCAAGATTAAGAATAAGGTTCGTTTCGGAGGTTTCATTCTTAATTATAAACCGCAGCCAAAAAGCTGAATTACTAAGCTGAAGATTAGGAACCTGAGTATGCGACTGTACAAACCCCGAGGCCTTACGCACTGATTGTATATCGAGATGCCTTGTAGCATCTTCCAATACAGACACGTTTTCACCAATAACTATATTATCGCCTTTAAAAAGTATTGCTTTTTGTGCAAAACCTCTTGTTAAACAAAGTATTTGAAAGAATATCAGACTTAAATAAATTTTTTTCATATTAACAGGCACGGGATGGTAAATCACGCTATTGGTTGATGTAGGTTTGTGTTTAATATTAAAAAAACTAATTTAATACTAAAATATATTAATTTAATGCTAATCAAAAACTAATACTTGTTCCAATGGCAATCTATGGGCTTTTAAAACAGGTTCTTCTGCAATCGCAATCTTAGTAAAGAATACCTCAGCCCGGTTATTCCCCAATTCGGCAATTTCATCAAATTTTTTTCTTAAGCCGGTGAGCTCCTTAATAGTTTTGGGATCTAACCCTTCGCCGTTACCATGTAATATTCTTGAAAACAAATAAAAAGGAGAGATAACCGGGTGCACTGCCAGGTTAAGGTTAGTAGCCTGCAGCCAAAAACGCTCCATTGCACGCCCCCCTTCAAAAAAATTCTCCAGGTTATATTCGGGCAAAGTAATCATACACAGTGCCGATGCTGTTTTCACTATTTTTTTCGAAAGCGAATCAAAGCCGTAACCGCCTTCAAGCTTGTTAATGGTTCTGATCACTTCCTCATTCCTAATGATATTTAAAGCTGCCAGTTGCGAATTAGTGAAACCAAGCGTTTTTACATCAATACCATCTTTTTTGATTAAAGCCTCTTCAGATGTCCATCGCATTTCATGATTAATAAAATCGTTATGCCCGGCAGGGTTTAATAGACGAGCCCTATCACACGCACCAATAATATCTCCTAACTCTTTTATGACGCTTTCATCTGTGAAATATTGAAACGCAGCCCCCGGAATCGATTCTGTAATAATTGCCAACTGCTCAAAAACAGTTGAAGAAAGTTCTGTTTTCGGTGATGGGTTTCTGTTGGTATGACGTTTAAAAATGCTGGCATCAAGATTATTTAATTGGGGATTTACCTGATTTTCAATCTTTTTGAAACGGATTGCCGCCACCAATCTTTCATCTAGGCCGGGTAAAAACTCATAAAAAGTTTCTATCCCCTTACTAAGCGCATGAATATGCAGGTTTTCATATGCTGCGCCAAATGAAATAAATGATGCTGTTTTTTGAAAATCACCGAAAGAAAAAGAACGGTATTCGTCATGATAAAGAAATAAAGTTTCGTTATGATACAGCCATTTCCAGGGCTGGTCATTCCCCGTTGAGGGAGCAGCACAGGCGGCCTTAACCAATTCTTGTATCAAATCATTATCAATACTAATCCCGCCGAGCTTAACTTCCGGATTATAACTTTGTGCCAATAAATACATGTCATTTTCCTGTAACGGCGAGAAGGGATTAACAGGCACTTGCGAAATAAATGGCTCGGGTATGCTATCGGCAACAATTTCATCCAGGTCAACATAATATCTTCCCGAATCATGAAACTGATTAAGCAGGATACGCCGGCATGCATCAGCACCCACAGCCCCCCCTAATGCAACAGAACTTGCCAGCTGAGGCCATGTGTTAATGGTTTGCTCCACCTCTATCATAGAGGCTTTTATCCGTAATGATACGTTTTCAATACCCAGCATTTGTAAAACAATGGGTATTTTTTCTTCATTAGTTAAACCTTTTACCGTTGCTGTATCTACATTATCAACCGTTCCGTGCAATATAGGCCTTAACGGTTCCAGATCAAATCTTTCCACATCCAGCATCCCACGGTCGCTGGTATCCATAACTACCGGTATTTTAAGCTCTCTTGCTTTAAAACGTGATATTATTTTCATATCAAGCCCATCGCATTCATCCACCAAAATATCGAGCTTTCCATCTTTCAAAAAAAAATCGTCCATATTCTTTTCTGTCAGGCCTTCAAAAAAACATGTCACATCCAGAAAAGGATCTATTTCAGCTATCTCCCGGGCTGTTATTACTACTTTAGGAACCCCTAAATTATGCACCCCGGCACGAATCCGATTTAAATTACTCAACTCTAATTCATCAAAATCAGCAAGTCGCAACTCACCAAACCCACGTTCCATTGCTAATGTTAAAGCAATGGATTGCCCCACAGAAAGCCCAATAATTCCAACCCTCTTGGTACTTAGTATATCCCGCTCAGCTTTGGTTATTTTATATTGGTTTCTATTTGTACGCACTTCAATAAACTCTTCCTTATCCAGCAAATGCACCAAACGCTGATTCCATGGATAATAAACCCATACGCCATATTCCCCGATATCTTTCCCGGCTAAATGTTTATCAATAAGTTTGGGGTATTCATCCTGCTTAATTTTAACAGATGGGTTATAACACTTAATCAGCTCTTGTAACTGCCCATAAATTTCATCGTAAACAAATGTTATTTTTGAATCCTCAAATAGCTTTTTAAAAGTTGCTTTATCAGCCTGGCTATCTAACCTGAGTATGATTGGCTTGTGAATGTTTTTTGTTTTTTTAAAGCTTGCAAGAAAATCTGGTATATTATCCATAAGTTAAGATTATTAACCATCTATACGAAGTAGACAGGAATTAGTTAACCTTTAAAAACAAATAAAATAAAATTTAAAAAAACTCCGGTTCTTTTCTTTCTACTTTCCTTTTCAGAAAATTCTTTTGGGCTGATGCTATAGTTTGAGATAAATCCCATTGATGAAGGTTAGGAATTTGAAGCCTAAAATTAATTGTTATTTCTTTTTGCTTTAATTCGTCTATCCTTAAAGAATTTGGGGAAGACCGCATTGCAAGCATTGCAAGTTTATCCTCTTCCCCGGCTTTTTCTAAAGATAAAACATCTTTTAAAATCATAGCTGTGGCGATAAGGTCAATCTTCGGGTAGTAAAAAGTTCCTTTATCACCAATCCCAGCTACGAGTACCATACCGCAATTGACTACGGGTTTTACGGTATAAGGAGCACATAATGCAAAAAGTGATTTTAGCCCTATTTGAGATGAAATTGCAATGCCTGCACGTATCAATAATGGGGTTCCTATACCATATCCTGAAAGTTCCTGCGAATTCCACAAACCACAAATTTCTCCGGTACCATGTTGTGCAAAATTATTAACCAGGCCAAATACCCGTGCGTCCATTCCACCAGTTGCCTGCTCAATGGGTAATGGCTGCGATCCTCCTGCAACGTGAACCCTCGCGCCTCCGTAAACCTTTTTTCCATCCATTGATTCAACGATTATTACAAAAGCGCCGGGGTTTGCCGACCATTCATTTTTAGAGGATGTAACCTTTGTAACGCCAATGCTGGTTAAAACATTAGTGTGGCCTTCAATAAATAGCTCGCAAGTTTCGGGCTCATCAATTGCCCTGAAAGCTCTGAGTCTTACTTCGGGTTTTTCTTTATTTACATTATCATCCATTAATGAAATTTTTTCTGAAAAAATGATATTTAATCCGACAGGATTATTACTTAATTAGCGTAGGGGGATTAAGTAAATTAAACGGCGATTTTCGTTTAAGGTTCGGGTTTTTAATTAGTAATTGAAGAAATAGAAATCAAGGCAGAACTAAGAGGGCTATCGGGGTAACTTTTTAACCTATTAAGGCTTTATCATGCCGATAGTACATTTTTATTATGTACTATTGTAGTGATCCGGTTTTTTCAAGCTTAGCAATTCACAATCAGTTTGTTATAATTTGTATCGGACAGTTACGATATACCCCCCAAATTGGTTGTAAAGCCATATTATGGAAAAAGATAAAATGAATCTATCCGATCAATTAAGTATTGCAAACAAAGAGCTCATCATCCAAAATCAGGAAAAAGAAAAGCTTGCTGCCGAATTAAGCATTGCAAACACCCAACTACTTTTTCAAAATAAAGAAAAAGGAAAGCGCGCAGCAGAGTTAATTATTGCAAACATTGAGCTTGATTTTCAAAACGAAGAAAAACTAAAGCTTGCCGCAGCGTTAATTGAAGTAAATAAAGAGCTTGATTCTCAAAATGAAGAGAAGGAAAGGCGCGCGGCAGAATTAATTATTGCCTATGCCCAGCTCAGTTTACAAAACGAAGAAAAAGAAAAACGGGCTGCGGAGCTGATATTAGCGAATACAGAGCTAATATTTCAAAACCAGGAAAAAGAAAAGCGTGCAGCTGAATTGATAATAGCAAACACAGAGCTAATATTCCAAAATTTAGAAAAGGAAAAACGAGCAGCTGAGTTAATAATTGCCAATGCCGAACTGGTATTTCAAAATAAGGAAAAAGAAAAACGGGCAACAGAATTAATCATAGCTAACAAGGAGCTCGTATTTCAAAATAAGGAAAAAGGAAAAAGGGCGGCTGAATTGATATTAGCCAACATTGAACTCGATTTTCGGGATGAAGAGAAAGAAAAACGTGCCGCTGAATTGATTATAGCACTTAAAGAACTCGACTTTCAGGATGAAGAGAAAGAAAAACGAGCCGCAGAATTAGTTATAGCCAACAGAGAATTATTGGTTCAAAAGCAGGAAAAAGAACGACGCGCGGCCGCCGAAGCAAAGAAAGATGAGTTCTTTAATATGGTAAGTCATGAATTTAAAACGCCATTAACCAATATTAAAGCCATTAATCAGCTCCTCGAAAAAACGACAAACAAAACTCATAAAACTTATGCATTTATTTTAAATGCCAACAATAGCATTAAACGCCTGGAAAGATTAATAGAGGATTTATTAGATGTTACCAGGATCAACTCCGGGCAAATAGATTTGAATATATCAGAATTTAGTTTTTCAGATGCACTTGCTAATAGTATATCCAGCGTACAACAAATCTCTAATAAACATGAAATCCTGCTTGAAAACTCAATTGATATACACTACACAGGTGATCAATTTAAGATAGAACAGGTTTTGATTAATCTTCTTAATAACGCGATAAAATATTCTCCTGATGCAAATAAAGTAATTGTAAAGGCGAAAGTAGCTTTGGGGCACATTGTAATAAATGTGGAGGATTTTGGAATAGGCATCGCAAAAGAGGACATAGGTCAATTATTTCAGCGCTTTTACCGGGTAAGTAAAACATCAATGCTTTACCAGGGCGTTGGCCTTGGACTTTATATCGCATCCGAGATCATCAAAAAACATAATGGAAATTTTACAATAGAAAGTGAACCAGGAAAAGGAAGCATCTTTGGCTTTAGCTTACCCTTAAATCCTGTAATGTGTAATTGATACTAATCTGTTTAAGGTTGATTCAAGATTTTACATTCACGATGTCTTTCCATTCTAATCCAATAGAATTTATATTCAGCAATTGATAATCAGATGCAATGTGCATTATATAATTGTCAGCCAATGCAATAGCCCGATAATGCCATAAGGTTTTTTCCAATAGCGATTTCCCATCTTTAAGTAAAATGTTATTCAGCGGAATACTAAGCCCTTTCCCATCTGCTTTAATTATAGCCTCTTTGGCTGTCCAGTAAGTATAAAATGAGTGATAAATATTTTCAGAGTTAATAATGGCGTTCCATTCCTCTTCAAGAAACTGATTTTTAAATTCACCGACAGAAACCTCCTTAACCTCCTCTATATCAACACCAATCCTACCAATTGTAGAAAATGCACAAACAACGTAATTAACCGAATGGGAGATATTAAAATCTAAAACACCTTCGATGTAGGGTCTGCCATAATTTGTATATTTTAATTTTGACAGATTGGAATCTAAATTGAAATCATCCAATCCTTTTTTCAATAGAGCTTTGCCCAGAAGAGATGCCTGAGCATCCTGCCATCTGCTAAATCTTAAAATTTTGCTTTTTATATCTAAAGGAAATGAATTGAGATAATTTAAAAAATCAACGTTGGGCAATGGGGATTCATTGCTTATAAAATAAATTTTAACCATTGATACCGTGTCTCAAATTAATTATAAATATCAACATATTGGCAATATTTGTCCATCTTTCCCAGGAATTCTTACAAATGTTTATTTTATTAAAAAAGTTAACACGAGCGTGGTTTTGCTACAAAGAATGTTCTGAAATATTTGATACCTTTTACTGGGTGCCTCTTAAACGGGACGGGAACCTGTTCCAGCCAATCATTTGTCGCTATTCATTATCACCAGTAGTTCTTTTTGCAGCAAGCGGGTATTGCTTATCAATCTTGTTAAGCACAACATATATCGAATCATTCTTACGGTCTACTCCTTTTATAATAAATCTGCCGGGGAATGGTACAGTATAGTTAAGCACAATTTTCTCCGTTGTATCGGACCGGTTTTTCAGTGTAATAACATGCTTAACCGTATCTGCCTCATATCCGTAAAATAGCCTGCCAACGTTACCATAATATTCGGTAGTGCGGATTTTGTTTTGCGTGTTTAGTTGAAACTGCTTAGCTACCCTGATGCTGATGGTATTAAACTTTTCAAATATTACGTTCTGCCAGCATACGGTATCGTCGGGCGCACAGGACGAAAGCCTGTTATTAAGCCTAAACTCGCTTACGTTATAAAAACCGATAAAATGTTGCACGCCGTTATCAAGCGGCAGCTTAAAGGTTTTCCCGGCCGCGTAAAGGCGGCCATAGTGATATCCGCGATAAAACAGGAATACAAAAATAAAACCTGTTTTTGATACAATACCGGCAGTTCGTTTCCATTGTTTTGAAAAAACGGGTGGTTGGATATAAGCTATCGCGGCCTGTTGATGTCTAATTAAGATAATATAAAATCTGTCGGCGTCCTTAGCCAAGAGTAACAATGACAACAACTACCCGGAAAAGAGCTGTGGAGATATTTATAAACCTGTAGCATCTTATCTCTCTCCCTTTACAGGAGCAGGAATTAGCACCTTTTACAACACAAGGTATTGTATAGGTTGCCAAGACATCATCGGGCCTTTCACTCTGTCTTTCTGGATAAGTAAAAAAGAATGTGATACTGCAAATATATATTAATTCTATAAATTCTATAGATTTAATATATATTATTTCTTATCATTGCGAACAGGTTATTGTAATTTAAAGCAGCACCATAAAATAATTTCTTAATACACTTAGTCTATTATCCAAAATGCCAGATCAAAAATCAAAACAAACAGCTCTTGGCGATGTAGCCGCCAGGCAGTTAGCGGTAGCAACCCGTACCGTTCCACAGTTATCAACCATTACGCCACGCTGGTTAACTCATTTACTCAATTGGATCCCGGTTGAATCTGGCGTATACCGTTTAAACAAAGTTGTAGACGCTAATAATGTAGAAGTTGATTGCTCTTCGCGCGATGAACGTGAACTGCCGTCAACCTTTGTAGACTACGAGGAAAATCCCAGAGAGTATAACCTGAGCGCAGTAAATACGGTATTGGACGTACACACCCGCGTATCCGATCTGTACAGCAAGCCTTACAACCAGATCAGTGAACAACTCCGCCTTACTATCGAAATCGTTAAGGAAAGGCAGGAAAGCGAGCTCATTAACAATCCTGAATATGGGCTACTGAGCAGTATCGCCCCATCACAAAAAATTAAACCCAGGCTGGGCCCTCCCACCCCGGATGACCTGGATGAACTGATCACTAAAGTTTGGAAAGAACCTGGCTTTTTCCTGCTGCATCCGCTGGCTATAGCTGCCTTCGGTCGCGAATGTACCCGACGCGGCGTACCACCGCCTACGATTTCACTGTTCGGGTCGCAGTTTATTACCTGGAGAGGGATCCCGCTTATCCCATCTGATAAACTGCCCATCGTAAATAACAAATCAAAGATCATTCTACTAAGGACAGGCGAAAGCCGCCAGGGTGTTGTTGGCTTGTTCCAACCTGGTCTACCGGGCGAGCAGTCACCGGGTTTATCTGTACGCTTTATGGGTATCAATAATAAAGCTATTGCCTCATACCTGGTTTCGCTTTATTGTTCTTTAGCCGTATTGGTTGATGATGCTATTGCAGTTTTAGAGGATGTTGATTTAGGCAATTACCATGAGTACAAATATTAATCCGGATAACTTACCCAACCTGCAGGAACTGGAGCAACTGGCCAACCAGTTCTTTAAATCGGGACCAGGCGGCTTTGTAAACCAATTGCCCGTTCAACGGGCTTCTGAACCTTTTTTATTACCGGGCAATATAGCCGATGCAGGCTCATTTACCTCATTGCAGCAGGTAAATACTCCCGTACAATCCATTCCTTCAAGTACAATCGGGGGTGGTGGTATTTCGCCATCTGCCATTAACCAGAATAATGCTATTAACCTAAAAGATCCGCAAACCAGCTTTGCGGATCCTAATTTAAGCAATCATCCTAATCCGTCGGCGCCTTTTCCTGGTAGTACCTCCACTGCGTTTGGAGAGCAATTGCCTGCGCAACCTGGTTTTAGTTACAACTCTTACCTGGTGAAAACTGATCTTATACCTGATGTACCTTTAAAGCAAAGCTTCCCGGTTGAGCAGTTATCACCTGTTCCTGAAAGCCTGTTCCAGCTGCCATACCAGCAGGACCAGGCTTTTGATATCGATCTGAAGAAAATATTGAGCAACATTAATACATCGGGTCCTTCAAACACTTTATCATTTGCCGGTGCACCTGCAGCCACCGAAATTCCCTTTTATTTTTTATCAGTTAAGCATGGATTACCTGCGGTAAAATCAGATCAGGAAAAAGTTAAGCAGGCAGGCATCAGCAATATTATCAGTTCTCCGTTTGATGTAAACCTGGTAAGGCGTGATTTTCCCATATTGCAGGAACAGGTGAATGGTAAATCGCTCATATGGCTGGACAATGCGGCTACTACCCAAAAGCCAAAACAGGTAATTGACCGCATCAGCTACTTTTATGAGCACGAAAACTCCAACATCCACCGCGCAGCGCATGAACTGGCGGCAAGAGCCACCGATGCTTATGAAGGGGCACGCAAAAAGGTACAAACCTTTTTAAATGCCGGCTCCATAAACGAGATCATCTTTGTACGCGGTGCAACCGAAGCCATTAACCTGGTAGCCAAAAGTTGGGGCGAGCAAAACCTGCACGCGGATGACGAGATTATTGTGAGCCACCTGGAACACCATGCCAATATTGTTCCCTGGCAGCAACTTGCTGCAAGAAAGGGTTTAAAAATAAAAGTAGTTCCTGTTGATGATGATGGACAGGTATTGATAGATGAATATGTTAAACTCCTTGGACCCAAAACCAAACTGGTTTCGTTTACACAAGTATCCAATGCTTTGGGTACGGTTACGCCCGCTGCACAAATTGTTCATTTGGCCCATTTGGCAGGTGCTAAAGTATTGGTAGATGGTGCGCAATCTGTTTCGCACATGCCTGTAGATGTAAGGGCTTTAAATGCTGACTGGTTCGTATTCTCGGGCCATAAAGTTTTCGGGCCTACGGGCATTGGTGTGCTTTATGGTAAGGAAGACCTGTTAAATGAAACCCAACCCTGGCAGGGAGGCGGCAATATGATTAACGATGTAACTTTTGAGTACACCCAATACCATGATGCACCCGGTAGATTTGAAGCAGGCACCGGTAACATTGCCGACGCGGTCGGTTTGGGTGCAGCGATTGATTATGTAAGCCGTTTAGGTATGCCCCTTATAGCCCAATACGAGCATTACCTGTTAGGTTATGCAACCAAATTATTAAAAGAGGTAAGGGGATTGCGCCTGATAGGCACGGCGCCAGATAAAGCCAGCGTTTTATCATTTGTGCTTGATGGATATAAAACTGAAGATGTAGGAGCAGCATTAAACCAGCAAGGTATAGCCGTACGCTCGGGCCACCATTGTGCCCAGCCTATATTGCGGCGCTTTGGCGTAGAAAGCACGGTAAGGCCATCACTGGCATTTTATAATACCTGCGCCGAAATTGATCTGTTGGTGAATACGCTACACAATCTTAAAAGATAGGCTACAACATGAAAGACGATAAATTCGACAGCTTCATAGAATCGCTTTACCAAACACATAAAGCTGAATGGGAGGCGACACCCAAAATCAGGCAATGTGTTGGTTGGCTATCCGACCTTTTTGAATTTCTGTTTCCTAATAACCATGCAAATAAACTATCAATTTATGGCGGTCATCTTAAAAAGAACCAGATAGATCTGGAGAATATATTGTTAAGTTATCTTGATCCAAAAGATCTTGATATTGAGCAGGCCGTAATTTCGTTCTACGATTCGTTGAATGAAATTTACCAGGATCTGCGACAGGATGCCTCGGTGATCTATGAAAAAGATCCTGCGGCCACGAGCGTGCATGAGGTAATTGTATCTTACCCTGGTTTTTACGCCATCGCAGTTTACCGCATAGCACATCAACTTACCCGGTTGGCAATACCTATTTTACCCAGGATATTGTCTGAGCATGCACATGGTAAAACCGGAGTTGACATTCATCCTAAAGCTAAAATTGACGTGCCTTTTTGTATTGATCATGGTACCGGGATAGTTATTGGTGCAACCAGTGTTATTGGAAAACATGTCACTATATATCAAGGAGTAACATTAGGTGCTGCGCAGGTAAGTAAGGAATTGTCCGAAACAAAACGGCACCCTACGGTTGAGGATAACGTAGTCATTTATGCCCGCAGCACCATTTTAGGCGGCCGAACTGTAATTGGGGCACCACAGTGTAATTGGAGGCAGTGTATTCTTAACAAAAAGCGTACAGCCCTACGCTCATGTTTTTAATACACACCAATTAAGAATTGAAGTAAAAGAGGGCATGTAATAATATTTATCAGACCATGATTTCCAAACTCAGCTCATCAGAGATAGTCCACTTCTTAATTATCCTGTTAATCATACTTATCCCGGCAAGGCTGTTGGGTGAGTTGTGCCGCAGGTATAAGCTACCGGCTATCATCGGCGAAATTTTTGCAGGCATTATTGTTGGCCCTACGTTGTTAGGCTTGTTATTTCCTGATCTTTTTAAAGGCGTTTTTTTATCAGCCCCCCACGCCTTTGAAGCATTTGATGGCATTGCCAATATTGGTATCATTTTACTAATGTTCATTGCAGGTTTTGAAGTTGACCTTAAACAGATCCGTCAAAACGGTAAACAGGCCATAAGCATCAGTCTTACAGGTATTATATTTCCATTTGCCATAGGTTTTGCCGCTGTATGGTTTCTGTACCAAAGTCATTTTGCTAACGGGTTTAATAACCAGCTGGTTACTTCATTGTTTTTTGGCACGGCACTTTCCATTACAGCACTTTCTGTAATTACTAAGATTTTGCTTGATCTGGATATTTTAAATACCCGAATAGGCAACATCGTACTTACCGCTGCCATGGTGGATGACTTTTTAGGCTGGATATTATTTTCCGTAATCATCCAGCTCATGAATGTGGGTAAAGAAGAAGCCTCATTTTGGTCAGTGAGCATCGTTGTGCTATTTGCTATTTTTATGCTTACCGGAGGTCGCTGGCTAATGCATAAACTTTTGGCTTTTGCCGGCAAAAGCCAAAAGCCTGGCCGGGTACTAACTATGGCGGTTTGCTTGTGCCTCATCAGTGCCTGTATTACCGAAAGCCTGGGCGTTCGCGGAGTGTTCGGCGCTTTTTTGGTGGGAGTTGGTATCAATGATTCGGACTATTTTACCGAAAAGCATAAGCACGTTCTTCATCAATTTACCATCAATGTGCTGGCACCGCTTTTTTTCGCTTCGGTTGGATTGAGGCTGAATTTCATAGCCAATTTTAACCTGGAAATCGTTGTTATCATCCTGGTAATTGCCTGCCTTGCCAAACTTATTGGTGCTGGCATAGGCAGCGCTATGAGCGGTATGTCAAAAAATGAATCCATAGCTGTGGCTTTCGGCATGAATGCGCGAGGATCACAGGAAATCGTATTAGGTTTACTTGCATTACAGGCAAAGATCATCAGTGAACCGGTTTTTGAAGGGCTGGTGGTAATGACAGTAATTACCATGATCATTTCCGGGCCTATCATGAAGCACTATTTTTTAAAGGAAGAAAAGCTACAAATCATCACCTAACCAATTTCAGGCACTCCTTTGAAGCAAGGGCAACCAGTCCATTTAGAATGGAATTGGCACTTTCCGTTAGTGAATACCATTCCAGCGGGTTACGCTCCTGCACTGTTGAGCTGGCTGTGGTGAATGATAGTTTCGGAAAGAACTTTACGATCTTCAATACAATATTGAGAAACCCCGCCAAAGATTTGCTTTCCTTCGCTACCCCTTGTCGCCGTATTTGAATAATCTTTATACAGATAAATACTTATATATACCTTTGCCGCATGGCCGGTATTGAATAAAAGCCTGACATTAAACGAAATAAATCGGATAAGTAACAAATGGGTAACACGGGTTTGTGAAATCCATGTGTTGTTGAGCCCGAGATCTGCCATGTGAATTATAAGTACTTAAAACAGCTCACTCCAGTGCTTTTAGCTATGACCCAAGAGTAATAGTGCCTGGATATTTATACCGATCATCCGCTTCCCATTTTACTTCAGGTAAGGCTGCATTTCTTTGACCGAAGGAACAATGTAATTGGTAAATGCAGCGTAGACATCCCTTGCTCTATCGTTTCGATTATAATTTCCCCCGGTAAAGACAAGCAATATATTCACGTCCCTCCAAAAAACGATGACCTGCCCGCCATTGCCATTTGCAAAAGGAATATCAGTTTTGTACCGGGATTGTTTAAATAGGTCAGTCCAAAATTGAAAACCATAACCACGAGGTATATCGGGGCTTTCCGATAGCCTGGAAACCTGGGCACTTAAGGATTGTTTTACCCAATCTGTATCCAATACCTGCGTATTGCCCCATTTGCCATAGTTCATATACAGAAGCCCGAATTTGGCCAGGTCCCTCGACCTCAACCGGAGGCCCCATGCGGCAGCAGTCATATTCTTATTCTTAGGCATGGAGACCCATGTATACTTCCTGATGCCCAACGGGGCAAACAAATTCTTCTCCGCATATTTATCCAGTCTTTCGCCGGTAGCTTTCCATAGGATCTCTTCTAAAAGCAGTGTGCTGCCTCCACAATAATTCCAGGTTCTGCCAGGAACGGATATAAGCTTGCGGCTTAATATAAACGAGATCGGGTCATCGCTCCTATTCATTTGTGTTTCGCTATTTTTGGGATCGAGGTAGGAAATCTTTTCATCCCATTCTAACCCGCTGGTCATGGTTAGCAGGTTCCGGATCGTTATTTTTCTTTTAGCCGGATCGAAATATTTTGCATATGCTTTGAAGTAGGAAAATATCGGCTCATCAATACTTTTGATAAAGCCTTGTTTTAGGGCGATACCGATACACGCCGAGGTGAAACTTTTTGAAACGCTTCTGCAATCGTGCAGATCGTTTATCGTGTGGTTTACATAACCCGCATATCCTTTGCCTGCAACTTCATCTTCACCTGCAAAATAATTTTCGTATATGAGTTTGCCATGCCTGAAGATGAGCAGGCTGTGGATATTTGCGTATTTATCAGCTAGTATCAGTTTGGTAAGCGCTACAATTTTACCGGTGTCCATCCCGTTATTATACATGCCATCTACAGGCAGTCCATCTGAAAGCTGTTTGGGTTTTACATACGAATATGCTGTGGAGCGGTAATGCCAATGACAGCTTATCAATGCAGCAAATGCCAGTATGAATGCTAAAAAACCGCCTGTTACTTTTTTCATTTATCTTTTGGGTTTAAACCAAGTCCCAGAGTTCGCCACGGGTTAAGCGGTGACCTTTCGAGTCTGTACGCTTCAGAAATTCGCAGAAGAATTAACGATTTAAATAAATATTGCCAGAACCCCGCATATACCTTCGCAGTTAGACCGCCACAATCATTCGCTTCTCAGGCTTTTTACGGGATTGGCCAATGCGGCCTTAATACTTTGGTAGCTTACAGTTGCTAAAGTGAGTACCAAAGCGCCGATGCCCGTCAACACAAATACCCACCACGCAATTGGCGTGCGGTATTGGTATCCCTGCAGCCACTTTGACATAAAATACCAGGCCACGGGGGCAGCAATGAGAAGCGAGATAATGACCAGCAACACAAAATCTCTTGATAGTAACCGCCACAGGGTAAATACTGTTGCACCCAGCACTTTTCGCACCCCAATTTCTTTAGTGCGTTGCTCTGCCATAAACGCAGCCATTCCAAATAAGCCAAGGCAGCTGATGAAGATGGCCAGGCATGAAAAGAAACTTGTTAGTTTGCCAATATGTTCTTCAGCAGCAAACTTTTTAGAATATTCTTCATCCGCAAAACTATACTCAAATGGAACGGAAGGTATGATCTTTTTAAAAACACCGGCTATTTTGGGCAAGGCATTGCTGACGCTTACCATCGGGTTGATCCTGATAAAGATCCAGTTGGGATTACCTCCGAGCCGAAAAATGGTAGGTTGTACAGGATCAAACGGTGACTTCATCACCATATCTTTTATCACACCGATGATTTTGTAATCCTTGTCAAGGTTTAGCCATTTACTTTTCCAATGAATGGTTTCTCCTACCGGGTGCTGTAAGCCCATATACCTTGCCGCAGCTTCATTGATCACAAAGCCCGATGAATCTGTAATGAAAGCCTTGGAAAAATCACGCCCTTCCTTAAACTGCCACCCAATTGTTTTTCCATACTCCGGTGTAACCGTTAATGTTCCAAAATCTTCTTCTATGCCGGGGTCCTTCCCTTTCCAGTTGAAACCGCCGTTATGCGAGGACACTCCCGTAACCGGGCTTTCGGATTCAGCCATTTCGGCTATCGCACCGGTGTTTTTCAACTCAATACGAAGCACATCATATTTCCCAAGGAAGTCCATTGATTGCATCCGTATGATGACCAGTCCATCCCGGGAATATCCTACGGGGCGGTTTTTAGCAAAGATCAGCTGGTTGTATACAACAATGGTACAAATGATCAACACAATCGAAACAGTAAATTGCATCACCACCAATACTTTCCGCGGAACGGACGCCATGCGGCCTGCCCGGAAGGCCCCTTTTAGCACTTTTACCGGCTGAAAAGAAGATAGGTACAAAGCCGGGTAAATTCCTGCCAGCAACCCTGTAAATAAAATAAAACTAAGGCACGCAATCCAAAACCATAAATTGGTAAAGGGTATGGTGATTTGCTTGGCAGCCAGGTCGTTTAAAAATGGAATAGAAAGGATCGCCAGCAAAAAGGCTATTATAAATGCAAAAAGCGCCACTAACAACGATTCACTAAAAAACTGGTTGATCAATTGCCTGCGTGCCGAACCGATCGCTTTACGGATCCCTACCTCTATTGCTCTTTTTTCTGAGCGGGCAGTACTTAAGTTCATGAAATTGATGCAGGCCAGCAACAATACAAAGCCGCCGATAATGCCAACCAGCCAGACGAATTGAATCGGCCCCCTATCGGCAACGCCGTCTTTAAAGTTTGAATACAGGTGCCAATTCTTCATTGGATTAAGCAATATCTCCGGGTTTGAAGCCACTTCCTGCTTCATATTATCCAGGCGCCTGATCGCTTTAAGCTCGGCACCCTTAATGCTGGCAGCCACCTGATCAAAGTCAGCATTGGGTTGAATTTCAGCATAGATCAAAAAACGGTGATCATCCCATGTCATGGCATTTAACTGCTTATTGCCCACAGCATACAAATTCCAAGGCATAAAAAACTGAGTTTCATGAAATAGAGTATTTTGCGGCAGGTCTTCATAGATCCCCGTCACTTTTAAATTTGTGATATTGCTTACATCCCAGGTATCACTCACTTTCACCGTTTTATCCAAAGGATCGGCATGACCAAAAAGCTTTTTTGCGGCAGATGCCGAAAGCAAAACCGAATACGGATCGTTGAGCGCGACCCATGAACCGCGAAGCATTTTCAATGTCAGCATTTCGGGTGCTGCTGCATCAATATATTGCCCTGTTTGTGCTATTTTAGTTTCGCCCCGCGACAGATAGTAATTGCTTGTTGCAGTAGCTGTCACGATGTGCTTAAAACTGCCCTGGTAATTTGTTTTGAGCTCATGAACCAGTTGGTAAGGCAGCTGCTCCCATACTTTTATATTTCCGAGAGATTTTTGCTTTTGCATGATCTGCACAATGCGGTCATAGTTTTGATGGTATTTATTAAACGACAGCTCATCCCATATCCATAAACCGATCAGCATCGCCACAGCCATGCCTACAGCAAGCCCCCCGACGTTGATGAAAGAAGAAGCCTTGTTCCTGGTGAGGTTGCGCCAGGCGATTTTTATATAATTCCTAAGCATATAACTGTGGGTTAATTTCCGGTTCAAAATTACTGCCGCAAATCCGGGATGTTGTCCTACATTATAAGGTGGGAGTTCTTTTTGCAGACCGGCTTTATACTCTGCCGGGCTTTTACCCGTCATTTCCTTAAATATCCGGTGAAAGGCGCTTTTCGAGTTGAAGCCCGAATCATACGCAATGCCCTGCAAGGTTATCCGGTCATAAGCCGCGTCCTGCATTTTCCTGATCACTTCCGCAACCCGGTATCCATTAATAAAATCGTTGAAGCTTTTTTTGAGCGTTGTATTGATTATCCGGGATAATTCATGGGGACTTAAGCCAAGCCTTTTAGCCAGTGAACTTAAACTTAATGCCGGGTCCTCGTAATACCGGTTTTCTTTGACAATTTTCTTCAGCCAGGTACCTTTTTGCTTCAGTTCCGCGGGAAGCGGCAGCTTTAAAAGCGAAGGCGAATTTGGCGAAACAGACACCTCCGGCCTTAAAAAGGTAATGGCTGCAATGCGGATGACGATTGCCGCCAATAGCAGATACAAAAAATGATGAGCCTGGATGCCCGGCTGGTTGTGGTAATAAAAATAATCTACCGCTGCACAAGGTATCCACAGTAGCGACAACAGGCTGAAACCCGCCAGCGAACGATGCAGCCACCGCAATTCGCTCCTCTGCCGGTCACCCCCGTTAAATTTCAGCCGCCTGTAAAAGCTTTCGATCAGTCTATGGGACCGATACAGGTAGATACCTACCGAAATAAAGGTCAGCGTATGATAAATAGTGCTATCCTGCATACCCAGTCCAAGTAATAACGGACTGAAATGCAGTAGATCCTTAAGACGGAATTTATGATCAGGCTGGGTTATTTTAAGCACATAAAAGAAAATAAGCGGACCAAGTGCCAATGAAAATTGCAACGAAAGCCAAGCCCATTGTAGAATGTAGCTTGACAATCCCATATCAATGCCCAATAATACGACGGCCAGAAACCGGTTTGCAGGCTGGTTTTTTTTCCTGGCGAACCATAAAAGCAAGATAAAAGGGAGGCTGATAAATATCGTTCCAAAGAACGCAGCATCATAAAGGGTAATATGGAAAGTATATGGCTTCAAGTAAATCAAACAGCTCAATCGCCGTTCCAAACTATTAACTAATTGATTGATGCGAAGTTACAGGATATTTGAAATAAATATTGTCACAAAACCGTTCATAAGATCGTTCGGTTTTGAATGACGAATATTAAGATTTCTTTAATGTTTGAAAGACCAATTCTTTATAGCTTTCGCCTATAGGTATCTCAATTTTACCGATTTCGACATCACTTGAGGTGAAGGCGGTCAAATGGCTCAGGTTAATAATAAAGGAACGGTGAACCCGCAGGAAACCTTTGTTTGACAATTCAACCTCCATATCACTTATCTTAAATTTTGTGGTAATGCTCGTTTCTGCGGTATAAATTTTCACATAGTCCTTTAGGCTTTCGACATATAAGATGTCACAGGTGTTTACTTTAATGTTCCGATGTGCCGATTTAATATACAATGCGGCCTGTTCCTTACCTAAAGGAACTGCTGATAAATCCGTTAAATTATTGTTCCGGAGATAACGCTCAATGGCTTTGAAAAAACGATCAAATGTTATCGGTTTCAATAAATAGTCTGTAATATCCAGGTCATAGCCATCCAGGGCATATTCCCGGTAGGCCGTTGTGATGATGACTTTGGGTGGCCGGTGCAGCATTTTCAGGAAATCCAGGCCGCTTATCGCAGGCATCCTGATATCCAGGAACATCAGATCGATCTCCGTTTTTTTCAGAATTTCCAAAGCTTTTAGTGCATTTGGGCAAGTTCCTGTAACTTCCAGAAAATCAAGCTGCTCAACATGCTTTTTAAGCAGCGAAATAGCCAACGGCTCATCGTCAACCAGCAAGCACCTTACTCTTTTCATATCCTATTTTTTGATGTTTCAGATCGATGGTTAAACTTACTTCAAAAGATTTATCCCGGCTGATCACTTCAAGTGTGTAATCTTTTCCGTAGATATAATCCAATTGTTTGCGCAGGTTGTTTAAGCCGATCCTGTTTGCTGATGAACTTTCCATGTTATTTTTTTGCCCGGCAACCGTATTCGATATATTGAAAATCATGCTTCGTTCATTGACTTGCAAATCAATAGCGATCACCGGGGCGCCCGTGTCATTTCCGGCACCATGCTTAAAGGCGTTTTCGACCAGCGAGAGCAGGATCAAAGGGGCGATTTCTATTTCATAGGGCGCATTGATTTCAAATTTTACGATCAACCGTTCATCGTATCTTAATTTCTCCAGTTCAATATAATTTTTTATTAAAGCGATCTCGGAGGCCAGGGATACGTATGGTGCTTCACAGCGGTATAATATATGATCCAGTATAGCTGCAAGCCGGGCGATGGAATCGGATGTTACCGGTGATGAAGTGAATGAAAGTGAATAGATGTTATTCAGGGTGTTGAAAAGGAAATGCGGATTAAGCTGTGTTTTTAAAAGCTTTAACTCGGTTTCGGCTTTTTCTTTTTCCAGGGTAAGTGTTCGTTTTTGTATATCCAGCTGATCTTTCAATACCTTCAAACACATAAATACAAATGCAACAGCAAATATCTGGAAGAAATAGACGTACATTAATTTAGGAACGTCCGTGAATATTTCCTGGTAAGTCTCAAAGGGTTTTGGCGCGACTCCTGCCAGGGGCTCACAAACTTTTACAATGATCACACGGGCAGCCACACAAATCAGGTAACTGATAAGAAAAAAAGTCGCAACGGCTATGACATATTTTTTTCGATAAAAGAAAAGAGGCACTACAAGATAGGTTAAAAAATAAGCCGCCGCCATTTCGGTAAGTTGGTATAAGCCATCACTAACCAGTTCGAATCCATAGGCCCCTTGCTTGCCTTCATAATATTTACTGGAACTTATCGAAACTACCAGCACGGCCGACCAGAAAATCACATGCATTGGCCACCGATGCTTTTTATGAAATTGTAAGATGCGTTCCAGGAAGTTCATAATAGAACAATAATAACCAATTTACAGTATTTCAACCTCAATTGTCGACCAAAAGGCAAAACCGCCCCCTGAATATCCCTGATCAGCATCCCGGCTGGTTTGGCCTGTAGAATTGACCTGTATATCGCCCCGTATATTTCATCTGTCCCCTTTCCTGTTTTAAAGCTTTCCTAACAGGTATCATTGACCAAAATTCACAGCTCATGAAACCCGGTTTCCGATTGCTATTATTGCTTCCAGTCATTTATTCGGCCTCCATATCGCTGTCTTACGCACAAGGTGTTATTAAAGGCATGACGGCGGATGAGAAAAAGGCGCCGCTGCCATCAGTCATTATCCGGTTGAAAAAACTTCCCGATTCGACATTTTATAAAACCGTATCCACCGACCTTTCAGGAAATTTCATTTTCAATGATTTACCGCAGGGGAGCTATGTGCTGGAGACCGATCTCATGGGTTACCGGCCTTTTGAAAGATCAGGTCTGGCAATCAACTCAGCTGATGTTCTTGATATGGGTTTACTGTTGTTAACCCCATCTTCGAAAATGCTCAATGAGGTTATCATAAAAGCGCAGACGCCGATGATCGAGAAGCAGATCGATAAAACAGTGGTCAACGTAGATCAGAACATTGCCAATACGGGTACCAATGCATTTGAATTATTGAAAAAGCTCCCGGGCGTGCAGGTCACCCCCGACGGGCAGATCACGCTTAATGGCAAACCAGGCGTTAATCTGATCATCGACGGTAAGACCAGTTTTCTTTCCGCTGATGACCTGGCCGCTTTACTGAGCAGTACCCCTTCTTCCGAAATTCAAAAGGTCGAGATCATGACCAATCCTTCAGCAAAATATGATGCTGGGGGAACCGCGGGTATAATTAATATTATCCGTAAAAAGAGTATCAAAAGCGGGTTGAACGGGAGCGTTACCGCCAGTTTCGGCCAGGGATATTATGATCGTTATAACGGGAGCCTGGTGCTCAATTACAAAACCGACTGGTACAACTTCTATCTGAATAATAGCTACAGTTATAATAAAACACTGCTGGGCGGCAACGCTGCTGCAGATATACTGGACGGCAATGCCTTGCTTAATGAACAAGTTTCTGCCACCAACCGGGTGACCGGAGAGAAGGCTTACAAGAGTATAATAGGGCTTGACCTGTACTTGTCGAAGAAAACCACATTAACACTTTCCGGCAACATTTCAGACCAGACAGCAACAGAAAATATCAATTCCGAGTTGAATGTCTTTGATGATAATCACCATAAAACGGGTAGTAAAAGTTTTGCCGGCCTCAATGCCGACAGACCATTCAATTACACAGCCGGCATACAGTTGGTGCGCAAACCGGATACATCCGGCAGGCAATGGTCAGCCGGTGCCGATTATTCCAATTATCGGTACCAACCAGGCCAATACAATACAACGATGAACTATGACCCATCAGGGGATTTTATAAACCAGCAAAATGTTTTCATCGATGAATTGAGAAAGCTGCAAATTTTTGGTGGACGCGCAGATTATATGCAGCGCCTGCCGGGCAATGGCAAGATAGAGGCTGGCCTGAAATCAAGCTATGTAAAAACCAATAATAACAGCACCTATTACAACCAGGCGGCGGGCCAAAACATGATCGATCCGGCCTTAAGTGATTACAACACAAATAGTGAAAATATCAACGCCGCTTATTTTAATTTTAATAAGCAATACCGGCAATTAGCCGTGCAGGCGGGATTACGGGCAGAACAAACCATCATGAAAGGACAGCAGCTATTCTCAAATGCTGCTGTTTATCAAAATTATTTTCAATTGTTTCCTACGCTTTTTCTAAGTTATATGCTTAATGACCAGCACACTTTTAATTTTCAATTCGGCCGCCGCGTTAACCGACCGGATTATCATGAATTGGTGCCATTCAGACGGCCGCTTTCCACGACCCTTTATTTTAAAGGGAATCCAAACCTGGAACCCGACCTGAACTGGCATACAGAAGTATCATGGGCCTGGAAAAATACATTTTTTATAACGGTGGCTTACGACATCGATCATAATTATGTGCGTACACTCCCCTTCCTTGATTCGAACAAAAGTACGATTACCCGCATGCCCGTCAATGTGCAAGGTTCGCGCTCATGGAATGCAAACATCAGTTTCAATAAGGAGCTTACAAAATGGTTAACAACCAATACTACCGCAACCATCTACCAGAATTCATTTAGCGGCAGTACCAATGGCTTCAGTTTGGATGACGGTGGATTGGCAACCGTTGACCTGGTGACCAACAATAGCTTCCGTTGCAGCGATAAGCTATCGCTGGAAGCCGATTTTGAATATGAATCCAAACGCCGGTTTGTAGGTTCCATATATGGAGCTTATTCAATAGTGAACCTGGCGGTGAAGCAAAAAATACTGAAGGACAAAGGCTCAATCACGATCAACGCGAATAATGTATTGAATAGCGAAAATTACAACAGCATCGATCGTTACCTCAACCTTAATCAACACGCCTATACC
The DNA here is from genome assembly GCF_056400585.1 of Mucilaginibacter sp. P5_A6. Taxonomy (NCBI): domain Bacteria; kingdom Pseudomonadati; phylum Bacteroidota; class Sphingobacteriia; order Sphingobacteriales; family Sphingobacteriaceae; genus Mucilaginibacter; species Mucilaginibacter sp. P5_A6. The sequence continues at coordinate 76,282 of NZ_JBFUKZ010000006.1, forward strand.
CGTTTTTACACCAGGGCAGTCATTTTAACTTTTAATTATCGTTTTGGCAGCGGGAATCTTCATAAAACACAAAGCAAATCAGGTTCAGAGGATGAGCAGCACCGGGCCGGCAACTGATCATCGTTATTTTCCTATTCAGAACGGAGTGTCTTTACCGGGTTGGCCATTGCTGCCTTGATGGCCTGGAAGCTTACGGTAATCAATGCAATGAATAAAGCGGCAAACCCGGCGAGAACGAACATCCAAAAAAGTTACTTTATAAAAGTATCTGCGCGACCGGTATCTTACTCGTAACGTGGCTTGGTCCTCTGCACTCAATGTCATTAAGTAAGCTATAATATTCGGCAACCGTCCGACCCATACGTTCGCTTTTATTACAAATCCTTATCATGTCCAAATGGCCAATATGCTGCATTTCAATGCATTGTATATTTGGAACATCAATTGTGCGAATAAATTGATTGAACACATATAATTTCCATATCACCTGCTATGACCTGGCCTTCGTCGGAACGATATTTACCGGGCTTGGTTTAGCGCTGCAATTGTGGTTCACAAAAAAGATCAATCGTGCAGGAAACCGGTTTCTTGCACTGGCTTTAATCGCCGTTGTTCTGTGGATGATTTGGCTGCTGGGAGTTGATATTGGGCTGGCTGGTTATTTCTCCCGCCGGAGCTGGCTTCAGCTGCAATATTTACTTTTACCCGGGCCCCTTATTTATTTTTATGTTTTAAAAATAACCCGGCGGGAATTTAAGATCCGACCGAAGTATTTATGGCATTTTAGCCCCTTGTTGCTTAGCCTCATGGTGGGCTATCCCCTGTTACAATTACTGGTATTTATCTCCGCCGGCAGTTACCTGTATGCATCAAACAAACTGGTAGAACGCATTTACAGGCGGATGAAATTTAATGACACAAGCGACCGGTACCGGTCCGAATTTACCTGGCTGCAACGGCTACTTACCGGGCTCGGCCTGTCGTGGCTTTTATTGATGCTTTATATGCTGGCAGATTACTTTTTTGATCATAAGCTGCCAGGCACCATCGGTTACCTGTTGTATTTACTTTTAGCGATCATGATGATTTGGATGGCTGCATCGGCACTGGCCAGGCCGGATGAAGGGCTTTTGCCACAGGCGGCTCCCTTTAAGCCATTGTTGCCTGCGGGCCTTAAACAAAAAGGTGTTTGGCTGACAGAAGCTATGAAGGCAAACCTGTATTACCAGGACGCGGAGCTTAGCTTGCGCTCACTGGCGGAGACGCTGGGAATGCAGCCTAACGATTTATCCCGTATTATAAACCAGGTGCTCAAAAAAAACTTTAATGATTTTATCAATGAATACCGGGTAGCGGAAGTGATTGATAAAATGCATAATCCTGCGTATAATAAGCTAACACTGCTCGGTATTGCGATGGATTCCGGGTTCAATTCCAAATCCACATTCAACCGTATTTTCCGGGATATGACCGGGAAAACCCCGGCGGAATACAAAAGCTGGTTAAAAGAGCGCCCAAACTACACTTTGAGACCTTTTTCACGCCCTGCTGCGCTAATTTCGGGTCACGAAACCACACCACGATGGTCTTCTAAGAAATTAAATCGCAGCCTTATGTTTAAAAATTATTTAAAAATTGCCTGGCGTAGTTTGTTAAGAAACAAAACGCAATCCTTTATCAATGTAGCAGGCCTTTCAGTCGGAATGGCGGTAGCGTTGCTGATTGGCCTTTGGGTGTATGATGAGCTCTCCTTCGACCGCTATCATCAGCATTATGACCGCATCGGCCAGATCATGACTACGCAGACCTCCAATAGTCAAACGGTGACTTTCGGGGTGACAGTTGTACCGCTTGGTAACGAATTACGCAGCAAATACGGTAATAACTTTAAATTGTCCGCACTTACGTCGGGCGGCGCACACCTGCTGACTGCCGGTGAGACAAAAATATCCCAACAGGGTATGTGGGCCGAACCCGGTCTGCCTGCAATGCTGTCCCTGGTAATGATTAAGGGTCATTACAGCGCTTTTAAAGATCCCTCTTCCATGCTGCTTTCGGCGGCTACCGCCAGTGCCCTGTTTGGCAATGAAGACCCAATAAATAAAACAGTGCGTATTGATAACGCTAAGGATATGAAAGTTATCGGCGTCTACCAGGATCTGCCTGATAATACAACATTAAGGGATACAAAATACCTGTTGCCCTGGGCAAATCCCGCAAACTTCTGGAATACCCAGCAAACGAAATGGGATAACCATGGCGTGCAGCTTTATGTACAACTTAATCCGAACGTGAGTTTTGACAAAGTATCTGCACAAATCAAAAATATTACATCACCCTATAACAAAACTATTAACGAAACGATACAAGTGTTCCCGATGTCCCGGTGGCATTTATATAGTAACTTTCAAAATGGTCAATCAGTTGGCGGCCGCATCCAGTTTATTTGGTTATTCGGCATCATAGGCTCTTTTGTATTATTGCTGGCCTGCATCAACTTCATGAATCTGAGCACTGCGCGCAGCGAAAACAGGGCCAGAGAGGTAGGCATCCGCAAGGCTATTGGCTCTCTCCGTGGTCAGTTGATATGGCAATTCCTGAGCGAGTCGATGGTGGTGGTATTTCTGGCGTTTATATTTACTATCCTATTGGTATTGCTGGCCATTCCATATTTTAATGAAATTGCGGTCAAGCAAGTGGCTTTACCCTTAGCAAACCCGGCATTCTGGTTGTTTGCTTTAGGATTTACCTGCTTTACCGGTTTGATGGCAGGCAGCTATCCCGCATTTTATTTATCCGGTTTTAAGCCGGTCAAAGTTTTAAGGGGTACTTTCAAAGCCGGCCGGTTAGCTGCGCTTCCGCGCAAAGTGCTGGTCGTAGTCCAATTTACGGTTTCCATAGTTTTAATAATCGGTACAATAACCGTGTTCAGGCAAATACAATTCGCAAGCAGCCGCCCGGTGGGCTATACCCGCGAAGGATTAATTACGGTTGAAATGAATACGCCCGAAATCCGGGGGCATTATGAACCGATGAGAAATGACTTAATTGCCAGCGGCGGCGCACTCGATATGGCAGAATCCAGCAACGCTACAACAGAATTGAGTATAACCAATACTGGATTTGACTGGGCAGGAAAGTCCCCGGGTTTTGACCCATCATTCGGACAAGTATTCGTGTCGCCTGATTTTGGCAAAACCATAGGATGGAAAATAATAGACGGGCGCGATTTTTCAAGGAGCATCCCTGCGGACACCGGTGCATTTATTCTGAACGAATCTGCGGTAAAACTTAGCGGTATCAAAAACCCAATTGGCAAAACGATGCATTGGTTCGGCAAAAACCATGTGATTACCGGGGTTGTAAAGGACATCCTTATGGAATCCCCCTATACACAAACAAGAGCCACCGTCTTTCAAATGAAACCTGATTGGGTTAACCGCATCACTGTTCGTATTAACCCAAAATTGCCCATGCAGGAAGCGCTAAGCAAAATTGCACCGGTATTTAAAAAATATAATCCCGGCAGCCCGTTCGAGTACAAATTTAACGATGAAGAATACGCCAAAAAGTTTTCGGATGAGCAAAAGATCGGACGTTTAGCCAGGATATTCGCGCTGCTGGCCGTCTTTATTTCGTGCCTTGGCCTATTTGGTATGGCATCGTTTGTTGCCGAGCAGCGAACAAAAGAGATCGGTATCAGAAAGGTACTTGGCGCGACAGTCTTTACCCTGTGGCAATTGCTTTCAAAAGATTTTGTAACGCTGGTGATCATTGCCATGCTGGTCGCAGCGCCGGTCGCTTATTATTTTATGCACAATTGGCTGCAAGCGTATGACTATCGTGTGGGAATGAGTTGGTGGATATTTGCAGTGACCGCCCTCGCTGCTTTGCTCATTACGCTGGCGACGGTAAGCTACCAAAGCATTAAGGCGGCTATACTTAACCCGGTAAAGAGCTTGCGTAGCGAATAGGCCCCGTCAAGTTATATCATATTGATAATCAACCATGAAAAGCGAAGTTGACCATTACAGGAGGGGGACTTCCACAAGAAAATTCATTAAATTCGTCTATGACTTATTTTTTAAAAACAAAACTTCTTTGGGGCGGCGTTACAGCGATCCTGCTGTTTAGCGCCGTGCCTGCTTTTGCGCAATTCAGCAGTGCGGTCAAAAAATTGATCAGCGTACAGGCGGACACACTGGCGCTGGTACACGCTAAGATCGTCGATGGCACCGGTAGGCCTTCGAAAGCGGACCAAACGCTGATCATTATCAAAGGCCGGATTGCCGCGACGGGTAATTCGGCGGGCATGGAAGTCCCGGCCGGTGCAAAGGTTGTCGACTGCTCCGGGAAGACGATCATTCCCGGGATGATCATGATGCATGAACATCTTTTTTACGCGGAAACGGACGGACAGTACTATTTCGGGCAGGAAATGCCGATATCCTTCCCGCAATTATACCTTGCGGGAGGCGTGACAACCATGCGCACAGCCGGGAGCATTGAACCGCAGACCGAATTGAACCTGAAAGAATGGATCAAACAGGGCCAGATGGCGGGGCCGGATATGGATGTTACGGGGCCTTATATCGAGAGATCGGGCTTTCCGGTTCCCGAAATGCTGCATATTACGAAGCCCGAAGATGCCGCCCTGATCGTGAATTACTGGGCGCACTTCGGCTGCACCTCATTCAAGGTATATATGGACATTACGCCGGAGGACCTGAAGGCCACCGTACAGGCAGCGCATAGGCTGGGACTGAAAGTGACGGGCCATCTTTGCTCGGTGACTTACCGGGAAGCCGCCGAAGCCGGGATTGACAACCTGGAGCACGGCTTTATGGAAAGCAGTGATTTCGACGCGGCCAAAAAGCCCGGTGCTTGTTCGGGCGACGTATTCCGGTCATTGCTCACGCTGGACGAGAACAGCAAAAAGATGGAGGAATTGATGCGGCTGCTGATCGCTAAAAAAGTGGCCCTGACTTCTACGCTGACCGTGTTTGAGCCCTGTACCGGACGGGAGGCTATTCCGGGCGGCGGCGCGGATGCGCTGGCACCGCAAACCAGGCAGGCAGTTGAGCAGGGATATAAGGAAACGGCCGGCCGCGACACGAATGCCGTAAGGGTGTTTAAAAAGGAAATAGCCTGGGAGAAAAAGTTCGTGCGGATGGGCGGCACGCTGATGGCCGGAACGGACCCGACGGATGACGGGAGGATCATACCGGGGTACTCGGACCGGCATGCATTGGAACTGCTGGTCGAAGCAGGTTTCAGTTTCCCGGAAGCGATAAAAATATGTTCGCTGAATGCGGCGGTATACGAGGGGATCGCAAACGAAACCGGAACGGTGACTATAGGTAAACGCGCCGACCTGGTATTGATCGGCGGAGACCCGGAAAAGGACATCCGCACCGTGCGCAATACCGAGATCGTATTTAAGAACGGCGTGGGTTTTGATTCGAAAAAGATCTTCGACTCGCTGAAAGGAACCGTAGGAAGATATTAAAAACTTAATTTGCTGAATGACCGGCGTGGGTGCTGATCACGCGGGTGATCTGCCATTTGCCATCCCGGTGTCTCCAGATGACGATGAACCTGCTCGGCTCGGATACATGATCGTGTTCGGCATGGTTGATGAACCGGTGCAGGGCGATTTCGACCGCGCCGAAACCGGGCAGAGGGTAAACCTCCAGGCTCCCCGGTACAAGCTCGCGTGTAACCTTGCCGCAGATATTTTCTTTGATCACTTTCAGGAGGTCTTTTTTCGAGCTTTCCAGGCCGCTTCCGTCGTGGTAGAACTCGATACTGTCGGAATAGATGCGCCCCTGGGTATCCATATCGCAGTTGTTGTACGCGTTGAAATAAACACTGTCCATGCGGGCAATGGTCCGGTATAATTCGCTTTTGGGTTTGTCCTGCGCGTATGCGGTTATCGAAGCGGAAAAGCCGATGAACAAGGTTAAAATAATCATTTTTTTCATGATGATGTTTTTTTAAAGGTTATATTTTGTATTCTTCCGGGCCGGCCGTCTGGATCATTCACTCAACTTTAATCAACACGCCTATACCCGTTTTTACACCAGGGCAGTGACTTTAACTTTTAATTATCGTTTTGGCAGCTGGAATCTTCATAAAACACAAAGCAAATCAGGTTCGGAGGATGAGCAACACCTGGCCGGCAACTGATCATCGTTATTGATCTATTCAGAACGGAGTGTCTTTACCGGGTTGGCCATTGCTGCCTTGATGGCCTGGAAGCTTACGGTAATCAGTGCAATGAATAAAGCGGCAAACCCAGCGATAGCGAACATCCAATATTGTATGGTTGTCCGGTAGGTATAATTCTGCAACCAATTCTGCATCAGCCACCAGGCTACCGGAAAAGCAATGACACAGGAAACGGTCACCAATTGGAGGAATTCTTTGGCGAGCAAGCCAGCAAGCGCTGTAACTGATGCGCCAAGCACCTTCCGGATGCCAATTTCCTTTGTACGGCGTTCGGCGGTATAGGCTGCCAATCCAAACAAACCGAGACAGGAAATAAAAATGGCGAGCATCGCAAATAATCCGGCAAGATTGCCGATCAACGTTTCGGAGGAAAACAGGTCATTAAAATCTTTGTCGGCAAACCGGTATTCGAAAGGAACGCCAGGGTTTTCCTTTAGCATAACGGCGCGGGTTTTTTCCAGCGCCTGCGACAGGTTTACGTTGGGTTTAACGCGGATGGCCATCACCGTAGCTGAATAATTGCCGTTGAATAGGATTAAAGGAGCGCCACTTCCGTATATATCGTTGTAGATAAAATCTTTAATAACGCCAACGACGGATAGCTGGTACCGTCCTGTCCTTATTATACTACCAGGCTTACCTTCGCGTCCCATCAGCCTGGCCATACTTTCATTGATAATCACGCTTGTGCTATCCGCAATGCCAGGGTAAAAATCCCGCCCATCGATCAATTGCATATCCATGGTCTTTACATATTCGGCACTAACAACATTGGAATGAATTGCCAGTCTAGCATTTGGATCTTTGCCCTGCCAGTTAAAGCCCTCACCAACGCTATATACGTGTAATGCATCATGTAAACTGGTCGCTGCATTCTCAACATATCCCGTTGCAATAAGACTGTTCTTTATACTGCCGAAGTGGTCTTTCATGTTACCTTGCAGATCCAGATAAATGAGCTTATTTTTATTATAACCCAGATCCCTTTCCTTGACGTGCTGAACCTGTTTGTAAACTACTATCGTAGCTATGATCAAAATGACGGATGAGGCAAATTGTATGACCACCAGCCCCTTGCGAATAAAAACAACACTTGCAGCGCTTTTTACCTTAATGCCTTTTAACACTGCTATCGGGTTAAAGGATGATAAGTAAAAGGCAGGATAAAAGCCGGCGACAATCCCGGCAATAACGCCAATACCCAGCAGGCCCCCGAGATGGGCAGGGCGGAATAAGTTGATCGACAGTTGTTTTTGTACCAGGTTATTGTAAAAAGGCAGTAACAGGTACAGCAACACCACGGCCATTACTATCGCGATAAATGACATCAGCATGGATTCGCTGATAAACTTACCTATCAGGCTTACTTTGTTTGCGCCCATCACTTTGAGCACACCTACTTCCTTACCACGCTGCTCCGAACGCGCAGTGGAAAGATTCATAAAATTGATACAGGCTATCAGCAGAACAATGACCGCGATTATGGAGAAAAGCTTAACATACTTGATGCTGCCCCCATCCTGCCGGCCGTTCACAAAATTACTTCGCAAATGCCAGTCATTCATACTAAATAAAAAACACTGATTGGTTGTTTTGGGTATTTTAGTGGCTAAGTAGTTTTTTAATTTTTTATTGATAGCTGCCGTGTCTGCTATTGGCGAAAGTTCAACGATCGTTTCTGAAAGGTTGTTGCCCCAGGGCTTCAACCAGGTATTTGCATTTTCCCAGGTGGTGTAGGGGGAAATCCATTGAAAGTGATAATTACAATTTGCAGGCAGATCTTTGTATACACCGGTTATTTTATAAAGCCCGTCGACACTGTATGCACCTTTAGCATTCATTTTGATGGTTTTTCCAACCGGATCAGCGTTACCAAAAAACTTGCGGGACATCGTTTCACTGATCACCACATCATTAGGGTTGTTTAATGCCCTTGTGCGGTCACCATAGACAAAAGTTAGGGTATACATGGAAAGTACCGATGGGTCTGCATACGCGCCATTTTCTTTAATGGATTTTTCACCTGATAAAACAAGTTCATCCATTGCCCAGCTAAGACGCCCGCTGTTAACAATGCCCGGGATATCGGCTTTCAATGCCGCAGCGAGCGGCCCGGGCGTAGAGCCATTGGTATTTATACCTGCATCGCTTTTTTCATTTTGCATCACATGATACAGGTGATCACGCTTCGTAAAATTATGATTGAAGTTCAGTTCATCTTCCACCCACAAGAAAATCAGCGCTGCGCTCACAATGCCTATGGCCAAACCCGCAATGTTCAGCGCGCTGTAAACCTTATTCTTTTTTAAATTCCGCCAGGCGGCTTTGAAATAATTTTCAAACATATGGTTGCGATTTAATTTTGACTGAGACCAGCTAGGAAGCGGTTCATGATTCAAAATTAACGGCGCAAGTTGGTCACGGGCTCCCATATTATAAGATGGGAGTACTTTTTTGAGGTGGTTTTTATATTCAAGCGGGCTTTTCCCGGTTACCTGTTTAAAAATACGGTGAAAACTGCTTTCTGAATTGAATCCTGAATCAAAAGCAATGCCCAGCAGGGTTAGCCGGTCATAAACCGGGTCCTGCAATTTCCGGATCACTTCCGCAACGCGAAATTCATTAATGAGATCATTGAAGCTTTTTTTGAGCACGGTGTTGATGATCCGGGATAATTCGTGGGTGGTCAGGCCAAGCTTTTCAGCAAGCGAGCCTAAGTTTAATTCCGGGTCCCGGTAATAATAGTTTTCTTTAACGACTTTCTTCAGCCAGGTCCCTTTTTGCTTCAGTTCCGCGGGCGGTACCGTTCTGGAAACAAAAGGTGTATGGACCGGCACGCTGGCATCTTGCTTTAAAAAGGACATGATTGCAATCCGGATGAAGCTTATTGCCAAAAGGAGATACAAAGGCTGATAAGCCTCGATACCCATCCGGCCATGGTAATAAAAATGATCCACGGCGGCATATGGAATCCACAACAGCCACAACAGGCTGAAGCCAGCCATTAAGCGATGCAGCCATCGCAATTCGTTCCTGTGCCGATCACCGCCATTAAATTTCAGCCGCCTGTAAAAGCGTTCGATCAGTTTATGTGACTGATACAGGTAGATACCTACCGAAATAAAGGTCAGCGTATGATAAATAGTGCTGTCATTTACCCCCCATACCTGCGCGCCCAGTTCAAGTAATAACGGGCTGAAATGCAACAGGTCTTTCGGGCGGAATTTATATCCAGGTCTGATCATTTTAAGCACATAAAAAAAGATCAGGGGACCAAGCGCCAGTGAAAATTGCAGCGGCAGCCAGTGCCAGCGGGGGAAATATGCATCAAGCTCCATATCGATGCCCAATAACCAAACCATCCGGAAAACAATGATTAAAATGGCTAAGGCAAGAAAACGGTTTGCACTCCGGTTAATTCTTTTAGCGAACCATAACTGCCCTGCAAAAGTCAGCCCGGTAAATATCGTTCCCAGGAAGGCCAGGCCGTATGGGGTGATATGAAAAATATACGGACTCAACTTCTTAAGCTCTTAACCGGGTTAGCCAGGGCCGCTTTTAAGGCCTGGAAGCTGATCGTGCCAATTGCAATAAATATAGAAAGACCTCCGGCAAGGGCAAAAACCCACCATTCGATATGGATGCGATAATTATACCCCTGCAGCCATTTATTCATCGAGAACCACGCGATTGGCGAGGCGATAATAAAAGAGATAATGACCAGCTTTAAAAAATCGACGGACAGTAAAGTGGTAATACAGGTAACCGAGGCTCCCAAGACTTTTCGCACACCGATCTCCTTAATTCTGTTCTCGGCCACATAGGTAGCCAGGCCAAATAATCCAAGGCAGGATATAAATACGGTCAGTCCCGCGAACAATGCCGCCAGTGTCCCTACACGGTTTTCGTCTTCAAACTTTGCAGCATATTGCTCATCCACAAATTTATATTCAAAAGGATAGCGGGGATTATATTGTTTAAAGATCTGTGCCACCATCTCCATGTTTTTTGCGATGGTGTTTGCGGGGTTTAGCTTAATATGTACGATATTGAACCATGCTTTGGGGCCGTATACTGCCAATTGCTGTATTTTTTTATAGGGCGATTCGTAGATAAAATCTTTAACCACGCCCACTACATGCCAGTCGACGCCATTATTTTGCACCAATGCGCCGATCGGGCTCTTTAGCCGCATCACTTTTACTGCTGTTTCATTTAACAGCAAGGCGGTAGAATCAGACGGGTATTTTTTGATATCGATATCTCTTCCCTGGGTTAATTTTACCCCCATGGTCTTCACAAAATCTGCTTCAGATGCCATCAGTACAAAGTCAATCTTTTTGTCTGTCTCTGTACTTCCCGGCCATGAAAACCCCCAGCTATCACTGTAGCTTTGCGTAATAGGACTCATAGACTTGGTAACGGCGGTTGCCGCAGATTTATTGAGCAGGTCCAGTTTGATCAGGTCATAATTCCTGGCCACATCGCCCTGCATATTGACATAGATCAAATTATTGCGGGAATAACCCGTTTCACGTGCCTGGGCAAATTTTATCTGGTGTTGTACAATGATCGTACAGATAATAAGCGCGATGGCAAAGGTAAACTGCAGCACAACCAGTATTTTACGGGGTGTTACTACCGAATCTACTGCTTTAAAAGCCCCTTTTAAGACTTTTACTGGCTGGTAAGAAGACAGGTAAAATGCCGGGTAACTACCAGCAAGCAGACCTGTAAACAGGATAAATAGGATCGAAAATAACCAATACCCAGGGTTGTGGAAATCAATATAAAGTTCTTTGCCCACCAACTGATTAAAACCAGGCAAACTCAACTCTACGATAATTATGGCCAATAGTCCCGCTAAAAAAGATAGCATAACGCTTTCGCTGATGAACTGAACGACCAGCATCTCTTTTGTTGCTCCTGCTACTTTACGGATCCCAACTTCCCTGGCACGTTTTTCACTTCGGGCAGTACTCAGGTTCATAAAATTGATGCAGGCGATCAGCAGGATAAAAATAGCGATCAGTCCAAAAAGCTTCACTCTTTCTATACGCCCACCTACATAAACACCATTTTTGGCATCGGAGTAGAGCCAGGCATCGCTAAACAACTGGGTAAAAACCTGCGTAGTAGCTTTGTCGCCGTTTTTAGTATGTTCTATAGTAATATTTTTGATCTTGGCATCAAAAGCTGCTTGCGCTACGCCGGGCTTTAACAGGATAAAAGTTTTTGTAATATTGTTGTCCCACCTGTTATCGTCCTGGTTGATCTTTTTTAAGTATGACCAGGGTATGATATATTCGAAATGGAACGCCGTATTATTTGGCAAATCTTTCAGTACGCCGGTTATGGTAAAATTGTCAGCACTGTCAATTTTGAGCGTTTTGCCCATCACGTCATCGTTTCCAAACAACTTGATCGCCATTTTTTGCGTAACGACGATGGAATTATTGCCTTTCAGTGCATCCGTATTGCCCGCGATCAGCTTAAAGCTAAACATCTTCAAAAAGCCGGGGTCCGCTGCTGCGCCATCAATATTCAGGTGTCTATCACCCGTCGTAAAAAGGAACGTTTGGTAGTCGTTCACCCTCACCGCATCTTCCACATCGGGGTAATCCTGCTTTAGCGCGGGTCCGAGCGCCTTTGGCGTGTTACTCCAGGCCCAGACCTCACCATTAAATTTATCCCTGTTGTTAACGACGTAAAGCCGGTCTTTTTTTTCGTGAAACCTGTCATGGCTCATTTCATTCTGGATCCAGAGTAAGATCAGGATGGCGCTGGCCATGCCTATCGCAAGGCCGAGGATATTGATCACCGAAAAGCTGATATTGCCGATCAGATTTCTCCATGTGGTTTTCAGGTAATTTTTAAACATAGCTCTATATTTTAAATTAGTATAACCGGTTAGATTGAGATGAAAAAGCGCAGTTGGATAAAAGGCAACATTTGCAATGCCAGTTTTGTAACTGCTTTATTTTTAAATTGTTAAAAATTATTTATATCGAATGAATGTTCGCTTTTGTTACAATAATCAGATCATTTACGTACACCCGGACTACGGACATTGAGGTTAATAAAATATCAGTTTTTCAAAGAATGAAAGCAAATCACAACGCGCTTCGCGCGTTGTGATTTGCTTTCATTGAAATAGCCATTAACCCTTTCGTGTTATAGTGATCTTATTTCACCGGCCTATTTTAGGAGTCCAGTCAAGTCCCTGGTCTAAATCTTCGTCGGAGTTCCTGCCTTTTTTTTGATCTTGTTCTTGCCTTTTTGGTTCCTCCTTCCTCAAATTTTGCTGGATTAGTTCTGGTAAGGCAGATTGAAAAAGCTGTTTAACCACAGCAGTCAACTCGTTTTGAATAGGGTGGGCTTTGACAAATTCTTTAATATCAACCTCAAGTATTTCTGCCGTAGCTACCGGATCGAGCTTTGCTTCAACGGGGATTTCGACTACGACAACATTTTTCGGCAGTGATTTGATATTGGCCGGGGGATCGTAAACGGTATGTTTTTGCGTATGATAGAAAAAGAGATAGGCTTCGCCTGCACGCCCGGCCTGCATCTGGTGCAATTGGATGCTGTTTCCCGGTGCTTTTGTTTCACGTAACTCGCCCAACCGCAGGTCTATGGTAAAATCTGTTCCATTGATGTCAATATGAGGCAATTCACCCGCCATGCGCTTATTAAGGTGCTCAGCAAATTCCTGCTCCTTTATTTGTTGCTCCATTTGCAACTGCAATTGTTTTTGGGTGGGATATTCACTCTGCATGTCTTTCAGGAAACCTTTAATCTCCTGCTCAGCGGCGTTCCTGGCCTGCATTAAATGAACCGCATGTTGAACACCCTGGTTAAAACTTGCTGAAAGCTCCGGCGACCATTTCCGGTCAATTTCATCCTGGAACAACTGCAAGGGATTAGGCGGATTGGTAGCGATCAGATAAACCCCTAACTTAAAGGAACCTTCAACGGGTTCAACGCTACGGCCATACATTTGCAGTTTGTTGTACAATGCGGCAGATTGTACAGTATAAAGGGTGGGCGCAACCATCTCATATTTTTGGTCATGCACTTCCTTGCCGACCATTCTGCCACCTTTCTCCTGGGACTTCATGTCCTCAAAGCGCAGGTGGGTGCCCAACAAACTCAGCCGGGGATGGATAGCCAGCAGCTTAATCTCTACACGGTAGCCCTTTTGTTGAAGTTCATCGATGGTCTTATTCATCTCTGGGCCGGACGAAAACGTTGTTTCCAGTATATAGTTAAGCCGGTTGTCTTCGCAGTAAGCCCTCAAACCATTATTCCAATCCTGGGCGTATTTGGCAGTAAGTGAAGGATAGTAGGATTCAAAGCGGGATTTGATCTCGTGGGCGTCAGGGTGATAATCTCTGAACAAGTCTGCATTACAATTAATAATATTACCACCCAATTCGGCCCTGGCGATTCTTTCTAACTCTGTTTTGCCCGCACCAGGCTGGGCACCTAAGATAATGACCACGGGGCTATCGGATGGTTTAGCAATAGCCGTGTTATCTTCAATAATGATCTGTTGAATTTTGTCAAACCGTTGTTCAGAGAGCGTGTACAAGTTCTTTAAGGACTCGGTTCGGTCTACTCCATACGCTGAACTTAAATCGGGATTTTTTTTTTCTCCGCTAATAAAATAGGACCGTATTTTTCAATGACCTGATCCATCCGCTCCAGGCTGGAAAAATTATCATTGTTGTTTACCGCCTCAATAGCCTCTTTGCGTAAAGCCAGCAATTCCTCGATGCGCTGCTGATCAGGATTGGCCTTTTCAGATTCTTTCATTTTTTCCCGCGAGGCCAGTGCTACCAATCCGTTTAATATAGAGTTAGCGCTTTCTGTCTTGGTATACCAGTCGAGCGGATTGCGCGCCTGTACGATTTTAGCAGGGGGTAACGGCAGGTTTAATTGCCGGTACATTTCAACGTAGGTTTGGTAATCCATCACCACTCTTGTCGGTTCACCGCTTTCGTCTGTCAAAATTTGTGTTTCCATACTCTTATCCATCGTTAATCAAATTTACTAATTTTTTTGGTTGTTTGGCAGGGCAGCCGCCAAAACCGCTGCCCTATATTTAATGGGTTCATGGCAGAATTGAATTAACGGACGTGGGTTAAATTCATATAGTGCCAGATCAGCATAATGGTGCCGACAGATGTTACCAGGCCTATCAATCCAAAGACGATCCATGAAAGCACCGCTTTGTATTGCTCAGGCGTTTTGGCATCTGTGAATAGCTGAAGTTTCCGTGTGATCGGGGCAGGGCCTCTGTTGATCGTCTCTCTGATAGCAACAAAGTCTGTAGCCAAGCTTTTAGTGATGCCTGCAAGCCCGGCAGTAATCGCTTCCTTTACCACGGACAGATCAGGAGCTGGCGCAGTCACTTTAATATTGGCCAGCTTGGTTGCAAATTCTTCTTTTTGCTTCTTGCTTTCGGTGAGCAATCGTTCGATCATGGTGTCTTTTTCCTTAATCGCTACTGCCTGGGTTTCCATGTATTTCTGCATTTTTTCTTCATGCTCGAAAATATTTTTGAGCATATCTGTCATAGTCACTTCATCGATTGCTGTTGCTTCATTCTTCATATTATCATTAATTAATGGTTTAACAATTTAATTTTCCTACCTGCTTATGTGGTAGCTTTGATCCTGGCCTAATTTTTTTTTCTTCTTTTTGCTTGGCGTTTCCGGTTCTTCTTGCGGTATATTTTGAAGCAGGCCAGCAAACAATTCGCCGCCAGCTGCCAGCGCTGCCCTTAAATAATGCGTTTCTGGCTCCTGCTTCAAATAGGTTTTCTGCTCCTTTTGCTCATTCCCGCTAATCACTTCCCGTAACTGATCGGCCAGACTTTTGGGTGGTTCCTGCCCATGCGCCTGACGTTGATCGCGTGCCTGACTTTTTACCTGCATTTGCTGTACTTGCCGCTGTGTCTGCTCCTGCCGGATTTTCTTTTCAATGTCGGCCAGGCTGTAACCAACCTGGCTGCCTTTGAACCTGACATGCTGTTGATCGGTAAAAGCAATACCTCGCCCAAGTTCCACCTGATAGCCTTTCTGCTCAATAAAGCTTTTGACTTCCTTTACGCTTTTGCATTGCTTAACCGCCTTAGCCAAATGTTTCTTTAGAAGCTCCTTGCGTTGGTCTACCCGCTGGCTTTGTGCCACCCGCTGTTCCGGTTTCAGGAATTTGTTAGGGCTTAGTACTTTGGTTAAATTGTACGCCTGTTCCATTCGTCTGCAATATTCAGCCATGCGCCGATAACTGTTACTGTCGCTCGCGGTCGGCCCCTCTAACCCGATCCGGTTGGCAACAATATGCAGGTGTTCATGTTCGGTATCGGCATGGGTAATCACTACGTATTGTCTATCTGCAAAATCAAACTCTTTGGCCAACTCTTGAGCAATATCGATCCTGTCCTGGGTGCTGAGTTTACCATTGTCGGCCAGGTCAAAACTGATACTGGCGTGGAACACGGGCTTGCTGACATTCGGGTTCAATTGCGCTACCTCTACAAATTGCCGGATCAGTTCTTTCTTGTTGCCAAAGCACTGGTTATAATAAATAACCTCGGCCTGCTTTTTTTCCATTTCCAGCTTTTGCAGTTCCTCATTCTCCTGCAACCGGCCTTCATGCAGGTAGCTCATGCAGCCGCGAAAACTTTTACCGGTAGTGATTTTCCCGATCATGCCAAATAATTTTTAACCTCTTTTACGATACTCTGTAAGCCTCTGACTTCCTGGTTCAACAATGCTCTGTCGAGCGTATTTAAATCTTCACCCTTGTTCCGCTTCCTGGCGATCTGATTTAAATTGGCCGCCATGTGATTTAAGGTGCCGGTAAATTGCAACACTTCCTTCGGCAATGTCTTCACCGTTATCCGGTCATTTAATCCTACTTGACGGAGATAAATTGATACGTTTGTCCTGGCCCGTCTGGCATTGGCCTGTATCATCTTTTTCTCTATAATATTACACATCACCGTCAACTGGCAATCTCTTTTTATTTGCGCCTTCGGGCGGCCACCCTTGTTTACTACTCTTACTTTCTGTGTCTCCTTCATTTGACTTACTTTAAAATCCAGGCTGATAAAGCATAAATCTGTCTTAATAAAATCTTTCCTAATCCCCCCAAATGCGATAGCATGAAGGGGGGCCAGCGAGTTTCGGCAGGGCCGAAACATAGCTGGCTCCGCAAAAAGCGGATATATACAGCTATTCCCATAGCTGTATATATGCGGGTCTTCATCGGTGTAAACCATGTCCCGGTCTTTCATGTGTTTGTGACTTAATTTCCTGCCTCGGAACCTGTTGTTTTGTTGCCAGCAAAAAAGCATTGATGTCGTTATACTGTTGGTAAAAGCCGCTGGCATCAATTGTTTGGATGCCCGCCGCTTTCAGTTTTTCAGCAGTGGAATAACCGGTCTTATCGTGGTTCAGGTATTGATAAACGTCCTGGTATTTGTTGAGCAATTCGATGCTTCTGCCGATGAGGGAAACCGAATTTAACACAATGATGTCGGTGGGCACATCGGGCATTTTGCGCAATCGCTGCAAGGAAAGAAAATCCATAAACCCTTCGATCAGGCATACTGCCTGCGCGTTGTCATGGGTGCTGATTACCGTAATGTCCTTTGGCGATGATGATCCTTTAAACCATTGATTGCGCAGCTCATAGCCGCCGGATCGGTTCTCAAATCCGACAGCGGTGTAGGTCTTATCTTTAATGCTGAACTTGATCTCCCGGCAATACCAGCGGACGGTTGTGAGGTCGACACCCCGGCTATTAATGTAGGCGATCAGATCGAGACTTTGCAATGGCGAAACGTCCAGTACGTTGATTCGTGGTTCATCCGTATTATGAGCGTTGCGAACAAGTTTCGTGGTAACAAGTTCCCCCGGAACCTCAGAAAGCGGGTGAAAAGAAAGAGCGTTATTGTCCGCAGACAGACGCGCCAGTAGTTCTTCGACCGAGCAATGGTGCAGCCGGATGCCTAAGTCGATGAAGTTACCGCCCTCGCCCACGCCATGATCAAACCATAGGTTCTTATGGC
Organism: Mucilaginibacter sp. P5_A6; assembly: GCF_056400585.1. NCBI lineage: Bacteria > Pseudomonadati > Bacteroidota > Sphingobacteriia > Sphingobacteriales > Sphingobacteriaceae > Mucilaginibacter > Mucilaginibacter sp. P5_A6. The sequence goes on from NZ_JBFUKZ010000006.1 coordinate 93,596, forward strand.
TGTCCACTTTGAAAGAGGCGTGATTTTCGTCCCGCAGCGGGGATTGGTACCAATGATTGTTGCCTCTCACATAAACGGGATTGATCCCGCATTTTGCCAGGTATTCTACGATTGAGATTTGTTTTGCCTGTTTACAATTCATACGTTCCATTAAGTTGTATTGATTCAATAAATAAAAAAAACTAATGCTGCCCGGCAGCCAATAAATGGGTACAACCCTGCTCATTTTCTTCTAAGTTTGCGTTTGAATACAAAATCGTTTGCCCGTTGCTCGACCTCTTCCTTGGTCAATTTTTTATGGGACATGAGCCAGCTGAGGATTTCTTTCCTGGAAAAACGAACACCACCTGAAGGCATAGCGATGTAAGGAATTTTACCTTCCGACTTTAATTGATAGCAAGTTTGCCGGGCGTAGCCCGTAGCTCTTTCTGCAACTTCGTAACCGCCGATTTCATCGTCGTCTTCGGACGCATGTACTGGTGCGATGGGGATTGGAGTAGACTCCTTTAGAATGGTAATGAGATCGGAAACTTTCAGATCTATTACGCGGGTGTTTTCATTGATATTCATTTACGTTCCGTATTGATTCGGAAGCAAATAAATAGCATAATATAAACCTATACGAACGATTGGTCGGTATCGAATGACCGTGTTTAGATTAAGTCTTTAAGCATTATCAGGGTTTGTGTTTTAATTTATTTTTTGAGAGCGTGACTATACACATCCGTGTATTCAGGCGCTGTGGTGACATAGCGCTGGCCCTCCAGAAACACTAAATCCTTTTCGGGATTAAGGACAAAAATATCACGTAGAAGTTCGCGATTTTTATGATGCAGGATATTTGGGGAAAGCACTCTGCATTCTTCAATACAAAACCGAAGAAAACCCGCAAGGGACTTATTAGCGGCATTGGCTTGGACTGCTGCAATAATTTTAATTTTGCCCTCATCAAATTGAAAGAGTTCACCATTTTTACTGCCTTCATTCAGGCTGATTAGGAACTGTTTAAAGGCTTCCTGCCGTTCCTCTAAAGTCTTTCCCTTCAACCAGAAACTGTAAAAGGAAGTTCCATTAATTTCATCAAATGAACTGGTAAATTCGGATTGACCCGCGATTTTTAATTTCTTTCTCCAGTCTTTGCTAATCAAAAGAAAATAAATTTCGTCACGAACCTTTTTCCGTTTTACCGAGAGCATAACGCTRCCAAAAAAATACCCGCCTATTGCAACGATGAGGGCTGCTAAGATCGATATTGAAACCGCTATAGGAGTGGATTTAGTATTGCCATAATATAACAAATAGATGATACAGCCCATGATTGCCAAAGCATAAACAACTAAAAAAACATAGTGAAATATCAGGGTATGTATATAGAATAAACGCAGCTTTTGGGATTCAGCGTCCGTCATTCCTTTAAAATTATTTCTTATCTGCGCCAGGCGATCTTCAAAATTAAGGTGGCTATAATAGTCGCCAATTTCCTCCCGCCAATTTTTGTAACTAATGGATAAGATGAGTTGTACCGGCACGATCCATAGTCCCAATACAATACCACAGATTATAATTGCCAGGCGAAACTGAGGCACTAAACTGTAGAGTAAGCAAAATATAATGACGGCAATAATTTCTATGAATACCTTTTTCATCTAACAAATTCTGAAACCTTATTTCATTTTCCCATATACAATTTTAGCACAATCTTGTGTGATTTCGGGTATTGAACTAAACTACAATTCAACTATCTATTTTTAGTAAACGTGTTTTCTATAATCTTAAATTCATCCAAAGTTGGGTTAATTACATCAGTATCAAAAACGGAATCACGTTCATTCCAGTATGTAAGTCCATCATGCTCAACATCACCAGGCAGACCGACTAACTGTAAACTTCCATCATCGAACATTTCGACTACCGCTATTAATTGGTCAGAAACAGGCTTTACAAACTTAAAAGCATCAGGGAAATTGGGATGTTGTCTCTTTTGATAACCTATTGAAAGCAGATAGTTTATAATGTTATCTGCCTGGATTAATGGCGGAAATTTTAGCATTTCAAATTTTTTCTTCTGGTCAACAATTTTAGCATATACCTGTGTCATTTCAATTTTGCTGTGTCCAAGTATTTCCTTGACTGTGAAAATATCCATGCCAAACGTTAGTCCAATAGTAGCGAACGTATGCCTCGCAGCATGAAAGTGCAGATTTTTCTTTAGCCCTGCTTCCAGTGCCCAAAACTTCAGGTAAACATTAACTACCTGGCTCGATGGCAAATCCCAAAAGACTTTCTTATTAATATGATGCTTTGGTAAATTTTCTAAGATCGATTTGGCATCATCAGTCAGTGGCACCCGGACAATTTTTTTTGTTGTTTTAGCAGGCCGAAAGGTAATCTGGTTATTTTCAATTTCACTATAAACTAATTTTTTTACGTCAGAAAACCGCAGTCCGGTGAAACATGAAAATAAAAAAGCCTGCCGGATTTGACTATTCCCTCTTTTCGGAATAAAATTAGCTAACGTCCTAACCTCTTCGATGGTGAGGGTAGTCCGTTCGGTATCGCCTTCTTCTATGATCTTAAACGAAGTAAAGGGCGAAGCGGTGATTATGCCTTTAACTACAAGCTTGTTGAAATGTTGCCGAAAAACCGACAAATAAGCATTAGTCGTATTTCTACTGACCTGGTTAAGCAGGTAACTTTGAAAGTTATCTAACAATTCGTCATCCACGTCCTGTATCAGAACATCTCTTTTAGGGAAATACCTTTTCAGGTGTATAATAAGACACTCCAATTTATAATTAAATTTTTTGGCCAAACATTGATCAAAATAATCTAATAGGTTATAATTTATTTTGGCAGGCTGCTTGTAACCATTGTCCGAAAAATTCAATTCATTCTCTCTTTTATTGCGGAGGGCGTTTATAATTTTAAGATTATCTTTATCTGACTCTGTAATCCGGGTTCCCGGAACGGAATAGTCCTTACCGACATAAATCTTTAGAAATTCATAATTGCGCTTACCTTTGCCCTCTACGGTATTAGAGTAAATATCGAGATATGCACTAAATTTACCACTGCTAAGCTTTTTATATCTGATCGTTACCATAATTTATTTGTTACTTGTGTTACTCGTCATATATGAAAAGTAACATGTGAGTAACAAAAATAACATAAAATAAGGTCAACCGCAAATAAATAAAAGAGAAAAAATTAATATAAAATACTGAAAATGACCAATATAATTACTTTATCTTCCTTTACTTTATTCTTGTTTACGAACCCTTAAAAGCATGGCCGGCATCTACATTCATATTCCTTTTTGCAAACAGGCATGTCATTACTGCGATTTTCATTTCAGCACGTCGCCGCAATATAAGGATGAGTTGGTGCAGGCATTGGTAAGCGAAATTAAACTGCAAAAGAGTTACCTAAATGGCGAAACAGTAGAAACTATTTACTTTGGAGGTGGCACCCCATCGGTGCTGGCAGCCGACGAAATTCACCTGCTTATTAATACGATAACAGAACTGCATACCGTAGCCTCAAATGCCGAAATTACGCTGGAGGCTAACCCCGATGACCTTGACGTAGCCAAAGTAAAAGCGTTTAAACAAACCAATATAAACCGCTTTAGCATTGGCATCCAATCGTTTTTTGATGAGGATTTGGTATGGATGAACCGCGCCCACCGTGCCCGCGAATCCGAAACGGCAGTAAAACGAGTACAGGATGCCGGCTTTGAAAACATCACAGCCGACTTGATATACGGCTACCCTTTACTTACCGATACCAAGTGGAAACAAAATCTCGATAAAATATTTGAGCTTGCTATCCCGCATATATCGGCGTATTCCATGACGGTGGAACCTCAAACTGCCCTGGCATCATTCATCAGCAAAAAAAAACAACCGCCCATGAACGATCAGCAAAGCGCCGCCCAGTTCATGGTGCTGATGCAAGCCATGGCTGATCATGATTTTGACCATTACGAGATCTCGAACTTTGCGTTACCAGGCCAATATTCAAAGCATAACTCCAATTATTGGCAAGGTGTAAAATACCTGGGGATAGGTCCATCGGCACACTCCTATAACGGCGAGGTAAGGCAGTGGAATATTGCCAACAATGCCAAATACATACAGGCCATCATCACCGGTAAAATACCCGCCGAAACAGAAACCCTTACCGAAGAAAACCGCCTTAACGAGTATATCATGACCTCCATCCGTACCATGTGGGGCCTGGACCTGGACAGGCTTAATGCCATCGCAAAAGGCTCTTCGGACCAATTACTGATTTCGGCCGGGAATTTCTTTGACAAAGAGTGGATCACCCAAAAAGAGCGTACCATTTATCTTACTGCTACCGGTAAGCTTTATGCCGATAACATTGCCGCGGGTTTATTTTTTTAAGTAATAAACCATTAATCTGTTAAATGGTCAATAGCATTGTTACAAAGCAAAACTGTAATTAAAACCGTTTATATTTACTAACCGTATCTTACATAAATATGAACGCTATCCTGTAATTATGAAAAAACTCATCGTATTGACCCTGGCGTTAGCAGCTTTTGCACTAGCGCCAAAAGCAAACGCCCAAACAAAAATGGTAGGCGGCGCAACCATGCTCCCCAATAAAAACATTGTACAAAACGCCTCCAACTCTAAGGATCATACTACATTGGTAACTGCTGTTAAAGCAGCCGGCCTGGTGCCAACCTTATCTTCGGCAGGACCATTTACCGTGTTTGCCCCAACTAATGAAGCCTTTGGTAAATTGCCTGCAGGTACAGTTGATAACCTGGTGAAACCTGCAAACAAAGCCAGCCTTATAAAAATATTAACTTACCACGTAGTTGCCGGCAAAATGAGTTCGGCCGATCTGCTGGCCAAAGTAAAGGAAGGTCATGGTAAAGCCGAGTTGAGTACCGTAAGCGGTGGCACTTTAACCGTGATGGTACAAGGCACAAAACTATACCTGGTTGATGAAAAAGGCGGAAAATCATTCATCAGCATTGCCGATGTAAACCAAAGTAATGGTGTAATACATGTAGTAAACACCGTTTTAATGCCGAATTAAAGAGCGAGCGGCAGACGGCTTGTAATAGGCAGTCCTTTTAGCAGACGGAAAACTGCCTGATGAAAACTTTCCTTTTGAAGTTTTATTTCGTTCCTTTGTTTACTTTTTGGTAATATAAAGTCAATGTTAAAATAAACAGCCCTGGAAAGTACCCTATATGAGTTTTATACTTAGCCCAATTGATACCGTTGAAAATATTTCTCCTGAGGATTTTAAGAAGAACTATTTAAACCCACGTCGCCCATTAGTAATTAAGGGGCTTACCAAAAGCTGGCCTGCCCGCGAAAAATGGACACCTGAATATTTAAAAGAAGTGGTTGGCAAAAAGGTGGTGCCTTTGTATGACAACTCCAAAGCCGATCCATCAAAACCCATCAACTCATCGGCTACCGAAATGCCCTTTGATGAGTATATCGATATGATCCGTACCCAGCCTACCGAGCTGCGCATCTTTTTCTTTAATATTTTTAAACAGGCTCCGCAGCTATTGGATGATATTGTACTACCTAAAGACCTCATGGGTGGCTTTTTAGAAAGCATGCCGGCCATGTTCTTTGGCGGCTCCAATTCGGTTACATTTTTACATTACGATATCGATCTTCCGCATATTTTCCATACCCATTTTGGTGGGCGCAAGCATGTAATCTTATTCGAGAATAAATGGAAACGCCGTTTATACTGTATCCCTAATGCTACTTATGCCTTAGAGGATTATGATGTATTAAACCCCGACACTAGAAAATTCCCGGCACTTGATGGAGTAGAAGGCACAGAGGTATTTCTTGAACATGGCGATACCCTGTTTATGCCTACCGGCTACTGGCACTGGATGAAGTACATCGACGGATCATACTCCCTAAGCCTGCGCGCCTGGGATGCATCTGTAAGCCGTAAGGCCGCGAGCTTATACAACCTGGCCATCAAAGGCGGTGTTGATAGTGTGCTAAAAATGGCTTTCAAAGAAAAATACGCCAAATTCCGTGAGGAACTGGCCGTAAAATGGGCTAATAGGGAATTAGCTGCGGGCAAACCGTTGTAAGTTCGGTTGCGTGGAGCCGGTTGCGTGTTTTAATAAGATTTTCATTTATAGCGATGGGCCTGTGTTGAGGTTCAAAAGATTTTTTTATTCCCCCCGGGGGCAGTTCTGTGTATACATTATAGCCAAAAGCTGTTGCGTTCGCAACAGGTGAAACAGTAAAAAAATACATTTGACTAAAAACCAGCACATTACCAATTGTCATAAAATAAAAACCGCAACAAAACCGCAACAGCAGATAAAAAACAGCAGGGAATCGGGAGGCAAAACTTTCGGGTTCCATGCCGACTGATCGCTTTATTTAAACTTTAGTTCCGCCTTCCTCTAACAAGGACAACACATTATCTGCCCGTTGTTATTTCTTCCAAACATTCAAAGTTTCCCGTCGCTATTTTTGTTTGTGGCCCGCCGGATGTGTTCTCGTAGCCGATTTACACCATGGCCAAATCGTTAGTATTAATTTATACCTTTAATAACAAATCTTATCCTTTATGATCTCTGAAAAATTAAAACTTCACCTTGGTGATTACGTTAAAATCACACGCACGGTCGCCAAAGGCATTGAAGAAACAAGCAGTGGATATATCCTTGATTTTTCTGATAATTTTGCTTTGTTGCAGGAAGCAGGCGACTTCACTCTTGATGGATATATGGTTTTACCGGTTAACCAATTAAAGAAAATTCGGCATAATAAATTTGATAAGTATTTTAAACAAATAATGATCGCCGAAGGCGAAGCGACCATAGTGGGGATCAATTACAAAATTGATCTTAGCAACTGGCAATCACTTTTTGAAAGTATAAAAAGCACCAAATTGAATATTATTGTTGAATGTGAGAATCCTGATATCGATACTTTCACTATTGGGCCAATTTTAGAAACAACGCACAACCAATTGCTGATGCAAAACTTTGATGCTGTTGGCATCTTAGAAGATGAACCCGTAGACATTAATTTCGAAGATATTACTAAGGTGAAGTTTGACGCAAGATATATTAATGTTTTCAGCAAATATTTAAGAAAGGAAAGGACTAAAAATAAAACATAAGCCTGTTTATGAAAAGTTGGCTGCGAGGACACAGTCAACGGTTATGAGAGATCAACAGATATCTTTTCAAAAAAAGTGGATCGATAGGCATAAGATAAAAACATAATTATCGGGAAATAAATTTATTTACAGCTATAACAGCATTTTTAAACCTTTCCTCCCAATCATTTCCCTGTATTAAAACGTAGCTGATGCCCCGGTTAATTAGTTCCTGCCGATGGCTCTCATTTAGTCTGTTTCTGTCAGCCTCGTTAAGTCTTGTTCCATCCTGCACATAAGGAGCGTCGGCATCAAGATATAAATAAAGATCAAACTGATTAGCTGCGGCTACCCATTCCGGTACTTCCAAATCCTTATCAAACAAAAACCGGCTGTATGACCGTGTTGTATTTAAATCGGTATCAACAAACAACAGTTTATCGGCCCGTTTTATTTGTTCATTGATAGCTTGTGCATGCAATTCGGCTATCCGGATTAAATGTTCTTCTGTACATTCATGGGTATGTTCCAGTATCTCACGGGCCGTTTCGGGCACATCTACCGTATTAAAATGATTAGCCAGCCTTTTTGCCAAAGTAGTTTTACCTGTTGATTCGGTGCCATACAGGCAAATCTTTTTGATAAAATAAGGCTTTACAACACCAGGTAAAAAATTCCAGAAAGTAAAAGGATCATTCCTTATCTGCGTGGCAGATACAGGCACTATTTTGCGGGGTTCATCAAATATAATGTGCTCGCAGTTTAAAAACCGACCCATATATGCCCCGTAAGCTTCTGAGGCGAAAATCACATCAATGGCTGGCAATTGCACTTTCAAATAATCAGCCCAAAGCCTGGATACCCCTTCTGATGATGCCGAAGTATTGGGCAAAACCGCTTCATCATAATTCAATAACCAGGGTTTAACCTTGCTATTGTCTTTATAGGTTTCGGTAACCCATTCCAATCTGCGGGCGCCTTGTATTGGCTCATCATCACTGGCACTTACCAAAACAACCAGTTCATCGCAGTGCTCCAAAGCAAAATTAATTAAGGCTATATGCCCATTATGCAAAGGCATAAATTTTCCTATGACCAATCCTCTCTTCATCTCAAAAAATTCTGCCTCAAATCTAAGAAGTATGATCACATACTATCTTCCATTCACCATTAATTTTCCTGAACCAGAGGGTATAATAGCCGCCTAAATCGTCTTTAACACGCTTAAGGTGCCATCCGCCTAAAACAAAAGCATTAGTAGCATTCAGTACTTTTACTTGCATAATAGTAAATTTAAGCTGCCCCATAGCGGCCTTGTCCGGATATCGCTTTTTATAATGATCGAGCGTAGTTTGCCAGCCATAAACAGGCGCGTTTTTACCTACAAATACCAACGAATCTGATTTCCAGTAACCCTGCATAAAGCTTTCAATATCTGCCCGGTTCCAGGCAAGTTCCTGCTTATGCATCACAGTTAATATGGCTTGCTTATCCTGGGCATAGCAAAAACAAGAAATCAGGAGCAAGAAGAAAGACGGGATGAGTTTTTTCATAGTTTGAAGATAGGAATTTTGTGGAACCTGAATTTACCGAAAATATGAATTAACATAATGATAAAAAAAGCTAAAAATTCTTAAATTCTAAAAATTCCGGTTCAGACAAAAAATCAACTATATTTGAGTTTTACTGCCCTAACAAAAACTCAATATGAAAAATCAGGTATTAAGCTTTGGCGAAGTTTTATGGGATGCTTTTGGCGATGGTAAAAAAGCGGGGGGAGCACCAATGAATGTGGCCAGGCACCTGGTGCAGCAAGGCGTAAACGTTACTTTTGCCAGCTCTGTTGGCATGGATAACAGCGGCGACGCGTTGATTGAGTTCCTTAAATCCAACGGCCTCTACTCCGACCTGATCCAGCAATCTGATGAGTTTCCTACCTGCGAGGTTACCGTTAAGCTGGATGAAAACAACCAGGCAACCTATATTATTCCCGAACCTGTTTCCTGGGATAATATCGAAACAACTGATGTGCTTGATACAGCTGCAAAAAAAGCGTCGGCCATTGTATTTGGCAGCCTTGCCTGTCGCCTAAAAACTACCCGCGAAACATTGCTTAACCTGCTTGATGAGACCCCTGCACTCAAAATTTTTGATGTAAACTTACGCCCTCCTCATTTTACACTTTCAACCATAGAAACCCTGGTAGCGCGTGCCGATGTTGTGAAAATGAACGAAGAAGAAGCCAACCTGCTGATAGGTGGCAGCAATAATTCGTTAAGAGACCAGATAGCAGAGTTTCGTTCCAAATACCATAACCAAACCATTTGCGTAACACGCGGCGAAAACGGGGCGATAGTTTGGCACGATCATAAATTTTATGAAAGCCCTGGCTGCCCCGTAAAAGTAGGCGATTCGGTAGGTGCGGGCGACGCGTTCCTGGCTACCTTTGTAACCGGTTTACTGGCCAGCCACCCCATGCAAATTGTGGTTGATAAAGCTTGCTCTGTAGGGGCTTTTGTTGCCAGTCAGCGTGGTGCAAACCCAATTTATCCGCCAGAGCTGTTGAGTAGTTTGGCGTATATTTAAATCAAAATTCAAAAGTAAAAATTCAAAAATGCTTAAGGCCGATAGTCAAAATGACTGTTGGCCTTTATTATTGGATAGCGGTTCCATTTTCCAATTCTCAAATCTTCAAATTTTCAAATAAGAATCTGCACATCTGAAATCCGCACATCTGCACATCTATCAAATTGTCATACTTACCTAACAATTTATTTTAATCCCCGCTACTCCAAACTTTTAAGAATAATTATCCGTTCCTTTATATTAAGAAAGGACAAAATATGCGCGGTTTTGGATTTTCCAAGTTTAAACCCAACCAGATCCCTAAAGGCGGATTTGAAGAATTATTAAAATTATTTCTTGAATTGCTCAACTACACTTCGGGCGATGCAGGCGAAGCTTTAGCCTGGCTTAACGAGCTTGATAAACAATATAACCTTACTAACGACGAGTATGGTATAGGCGATTTTATTGACGAACTGAAACAAAAAGGCTACCTGAGCGATGACCAGCAAAGCGGCGGTTTCAACATAACGGCAAAAACAGAGCAAAGCATTCGCCAATCGGCATTGGAAGAGATCTTTGGTAAGCTCAAAAAATCGGGCAAAGGCAATCACATTTCACCACAATCGGGCCAGGGGGATGAAAAAAACGCAGAACGGCGGGAGTTTGAGTTTGGTGATAGTTTGGACCAGATTGACATGACTCAATCTATTCACAATGCGCAGGTAAACCACGGAATCGGTGATTTTATGATGACCGAGCGCGACCTGGAAGTGGAGGAAATGGACTACAAAACCCTTACTTCTACCGTGCTGATGATCGATATATCGCATTCCATGATCCTTTATGGAGAAGATAGGATAACCCCGGCTAAAAAAGTAGCCATGGCCCTTGCCGAGCTGATTAGGACCAAATACCCAAAGGATACTCTTGATATTGTTGTTTTTGGTAACGATGCATGGCCTATAACCCTGCAGGATCTGCCTTACTTACAAGTTGGGCCCTACCATACCAATACATACGCGGGCCTGGAGCTTGCTATCGACTTGCTACGCCGCCGTAAAACGCACAACAAGCAGATTTTCATGATCACCGATGGTAAACCAACCTGTTTAAAAGAAGGTACCAAGTATTATAAAAACAGCATTGGGCTTGATAGAAAAGTGGTAAACAAAACCCTTAATATGGCTGCCCAGTGTAAACGCTTAAAAATACCTATCACAACGTTCATGATAGCAAAGGACCCCTACCTGCAGCAGTTTGTACGCCAGTTTACAGAGACAAATGGCGGCAAGGCCTTCTACAGTTCATTAAATGGCCTGGGCGAATATATTTTTGAGGATTATATTAAAAATAGAAGGAAAACGGTGCGCTAATTTGAAGATATGTTAATTTGAAGATTTGAAAATGTTATTTTTTAAATTAGACAAACATACCTTCCTACATAAAATAAAAATCAGATGGTCGTTTGAAGATTATGATTTCCCATTTTCAAATCTTCAAATCCTCAAATTTTCAAATTCAACAAATGAGTAAATTATTAGATATTAAAACCCTCGGTCAGCTTAAAAAAAGTGCATACAAAAGCCGTTCGGTTAAAGATGAACTACGTACCAACCTTATTGAGCAACTAAAAAAACGTGAAGGCGGTTTTGAAGGCATTATTGGGTTTGAGGATACAGTTATACCCGATCTGCAAACAGCCATCCTATCCCGCCACAATATTTTGTTGCTGGGTTTACGGGGCCAGGCCAAAACCCGTATTGCACGTTTGTTGATCAATTTACTGGATGAATATGTGCCTTACATCGAAGGATCTGATTTGTTTGACGATCCTTACAACCCCATTTCATGGTTTGGCCATAGTGCCATAACCGAAAAAGGCGACGATACTCCTATAGGCTGGATTCATCGTTCTGAACGTTATACAGAAAAACTGGCTACACCCGATGTTACCGTTGCCGACTTAATTGGTGATGTTGACCCTATAAAGGCAGCAACATTAAAACTAACCTACTCCGACGAACGCGTTATCCACTTCGGGCTAATCCCACGTGCACACCGTGGTATTTTTGTGATTAACGAATTGCCCGACTTGCAGGCCCGTATCCAGGTTTCATTATTTAACATCTTGCAGGAGAGAGATATCCAGATCCGCGGGTTTAAACTGCGTTTGCCCTTGGATATCCAGTTTGTATTTACTGCCAACCCCGAAGATTATACCAATCGTGGATCTATTGTTACACCACTTAAGGATCGGATTGAAAGCCAGATTTTGACACACTATCCGCGCACGGTTGAAATTTCAAGAAAAATAACTCAACAGGAAGCTTCACTTACAGATGAGCAGCGGAACACTGTTGAAGCCGACAATTTGGTTAAAAATCTTATTGAACAAATTGCCTTTGAAGCACGCAGTTCCGAATATATTGATAAAAAATCGGGGGTATCGGCCCGTTTAACTATTTCGGCCTATGAAAACCTGATCAGCAATGCAGAGCGCCGCATGATCATGAACCATGAGCCAGATACCTTTGTGCGTATTACCGACTTTTTGGGTGTTATCCCTGCCATCACCGGTAAAATTGAGCTTGTTTATGAAGGTGAGCTGGAAGGCCCCGGCAAGGTGGCCAATATCCTGATAGGTAAGGCTATTAAAACCACACTCCTTGAATTTTTCCCCGATCCGGAAAAGGCTAAAAAGGCAAAAGGAGTAAACCCTTACGCCAGCATTATTAACTGGTTTGGCGAAGGTAACAACCTGGCTTTGGTTGATGATATGTCATTACTTGATTACAAAAAAGAGCTTAATGAAGTTGCTGGGTTAAAAGACCTGGTTAAAAAGCTCCATCCGCGTTTAACAGAAAACCAGCAATTATTACTGATGGAGTTTGTGCTACATGGTCTTTCAGAGTTTTCGCAGTTAAACAAAGGATTTTTAGATAACGGTTTTGCTTTCTCGGATATGTTTAACAGCCTGTTTAATCTGCAGCCTGATGAAGATGACCTTGATTTAGATGACGACCGTTATAATTGATACTTTTGCAATAAATGGCAGAACAGACGCTTAACATTATCCTGATTATTACGGCACTATTGCTAATTGATCTGTATGTATGGCACGGCATACGCGGGGCCTTTCAAAAGTGGGAGCTGGTGCGTAGAAAGCCGTTTACCATTTTTTATTGGGTAAGCTGCATTTTAATTATTGGAGGCTTGCTAATCGGGCTCTATTTTCATTTGGGGCTTGGTGTACGCGCAGCGGGTTTGCTAATCTTCTCCCTTACATTTATAGGAAAGCTAACATTTTTGCCTTTTTTGCTAATTGATGATGTAAGGCGGATACTGGTATGGCGCAAAGCCAGGTTTACAAACTTATCTGCAAAAAACACCGCCCTAACCCCACCCAATGCTATTCCCCGGTCAGAATTTTTGATGAAAGCCGGTTTGCTGGCGGGTGCTGTGCCTTTAGCTGCCATTAAGATTAATATGCCCAAAGGTTTGTACGATTATCATGTAAAATACCAAACCCTGTATCTGCCTAATTTACCCAAAGCTTTTGATGGCATTAAACTGGGGCAGATCTCTGATATCCATTCGGGCAGTTTTTATAATAAAAAAGCGGTACTTGGCGGTGTTGAAATGCTGTTGAAGGAAAAACCCGACTTTATATTTTTTACCGGCGACCTGGTTAACAGTGAAGCCAGCGAAATGCGGTATTACCAGGATATTTTTGCAAAAGTAAAGGCTCCGCTTGGTGTTTATTCATGCCTGGGCAATCATGATTATGGTGATTATACTGACTGGTCAAATCCCGCCGATAAGCAGAAAGACCACAAGGACCTGGTACTTACCCACAAAAACATGGGTTGGGACCTGTTGCTGAACGAAAGCCGCCGGCTTAAAGTTAATGGCGAGGAAATAGGAATACTTGGTGTTGAAAACTGGGGAGAATTTAGTCGTTTCCCTAAGTATGGACGTATGGATCTGGCTACAAAAAACACCAATGACCTGCCCGTAAAGCTCCTCCTCTCTCATGATCCATCTCACTGGCGGGCACAGGTGCTACCAGAATATCCGCAGATTGATGCAATGTTCTCCGGTCATACACATGGTATGCAATTTGGTGTGCGTTACCAGGACTTTCAGTGGAGCCCTATTAAATATGTTTACCCGGAATGGGCCGGACATTACCAGCATAACAAGCAGCAATTATATGTAAATGTTGGCTATGGCTTTGTTGGTTTATACGGCAGAGTTGGAATATTGCCTGAGATTACGATATTTACATTAAAAGCCGGGCACGATCCTTCTGGAAGCAAAGCATAAGATCAAAGCGGGCAGATCATTACCCAATGAAGAAAATATTTCAATCAGTTTTTGATTTTCTGCTGTTCAGTAATATCTTCATGTCGCTTTGCGCTGTGGCCCAGGCATTGGTTACCTTTCACCTCATCGGATCTAAACCTGTTTTATCGGTTTTGGGATTACTATTCACCTCTACCTTAGGTATATATAATTTCTGCATACTCATTACCAAACCTAAAAAGCCCGAAGCATCGCCCTACAAACGTGTACGCTGGTTTTTTGACCATTACCGGTTGATGGTAACGTTTACCATAGTTTCGCTGCTCTCGCTTGTCCCCCTGTTTTTCCTGATCACTACGGAATCAAAAATACTGCTCATCTTTTTGGGTATTTTATCATTTTGCTACGGTTTACCACTATTTGCAGTTGGCGAACAAAAGTTTGGGCTGCGTAATATACCTGGTTTGAAACCATTCCTTATCACCCTGGTATGGACAATGAGCTGCGTACTATTCCCGGTACTTGAAGCAATGCATCACCACGCAACTGATATATCTATGCGCGATACTACTATACTGATAGCTAAAAGGTTTTTATTTATTGGTGCACTTACTATACCCTTTGATATCCGCGATTTGTTTGATGACCGCACTATGGGCTTAAAAACCATCCCGGTAGTTTGGGGCGAAAAAAATGCTTACCTGTTTTGCCAGGTTTTACTGGCTGGCTATATAGGCCTGCTTTTTCTGTTCAGGCAAAACGGTTTCAGTCCCGATTTTTTTGCATTGACACTCACAGTTTTCCTCACAGGCTGGCTTATCTTTAAATCCGGCCGGGAAAAAGATGAGTACTATTATTTCTTTTTTATGGATGGCGTACTCATATTGCAATATGTTGTACTGTTGGCCGTTAACCTGATTTTTAAAGGCCATTAATATGGCTGCCAACTTTAATAATTCGGCCTGGTTTTATGATAGCCTTTCGCAGTTGGTTTATGGTAAAGCGATAGTGAACGCGCAGCTTTATTTGCTCGGTTATGTAAAACCTGGCAGTAAAATCCTGATAGTTGGCGGTGGCACAGGCTGGATACTGGAAGAGCTAACTAAACTTTATCCATCGGGATTATACATTACTTATGTTGAAGTTGCTGCGGGGATGATGGCGCTTTCCCAAAAAAGAAACATACGCAATAACCGGGTGAATTTTATAAATGATGCAATCGAAAATGTATCCCTCTCCCAGGATTTTGATGTAGTGATCAGCCCTTTTCTTTTTGATAACTTTACTAATAAAACTTTAAAAACCGTGTTCGATCATATTCATGTTCTGCTAAAGCCAGGGTGCATCTGGCTCAATTGCGATTTCCAGTTAACAGGGAAATGGTGGCATGGATTTTTGCTTAAAAGCATGTTTGTTTTTTTTAGATTGATCTGTGGGATAGAGGCCGGTAAGTTACCGGAGATTAGCAGCTGTTTTAATTTGAATGGATATAGGATTTTAGATGAAAAGCTTTTTTTTAATGATTTTATAGTGGCGAGGGTATATGAGAAGTAATAAGCCCGATATACCCGTCATTGCGATATACACGCAAACCTCTTACCCGTCATTGCGAGGTACGAAGCAATCCCCAACTTACAGAGTAACTGCGCAAATCCGATCTGTATTTTGGGGATTGCTTCGTCGTACCTACTCGCAATGACGATCACGGGGCAGTTGTGGTATCCATACATATCATCACCTTTTTCCAGCTTAGCTGGTGATTATTCGCAATGATACGCGGTTATGTACTTCATTAGAAGCATAAAAACATTAATAAACTCAATTTAAATAGCTTCTTAGTAATCTTGCAATTGACGAGAAAGAAAACATTTTACTGATTATACACAAACTTATACCCTATGCCCCTTACTGTTTGTAAATATTGCGGCGAATCGGCATTGGTTTCTATTTTTTTGCGCAAACGTACTATATGCATATCCAGCGTACGGGTGTTTACATCGGCATTGTAGCCCCAAACTTCCATCATCAGTTCTTCGCGGTTAATTACCTTATTCTTGTTTTTCAAAAAGTAAAGCAATATCCGGTTCTCCAGTATAGTAAGTTCAATTTTACGGCCATCCCTTATCAGCAGGTGCGTATTGGGCAAGTGTTCCATATTGGCAAACTTGTACGATTCTGCTTTTTCACTATTCAGACTGAACTTGATCTTATTATCAATCATAGCCACCAGCACATCCATATTAAACGGTTTGGTAAAATAGTCGGATACCCCAAAGTTATAGGCTTCAATTTTGTCAACATCCTGGGCTTTGGCGGTCATAAGTATCACCAGCTTATCGTAGCCCTTTTCCCTGATGTTGGCGCAAACTTCAGATCCGGGTTTACCGGGCAGCATCCAGTCAAGCAGTACAATGTCTGGCTGTTCGGCCAGTATCATAATCTCTGCATCGTCGCCGTTATCGGCCTCCAAAACTTTATACCCCTCGGTTTGCAAACGCTCTGCAACCAGGAAACGCAGGTTCTCATCATCTTCAACCAGCGCGATCTTAATTTCTTTGTTCATATTTTAATTTTCGTTTGGAAGCGTAACTATAAATTCCGAGCCCTCATTAATTTTACTGTTAACCGTAATCTCTCCGTTCATAAAATTAACCAGCTCTTTACAAAATGCCAGGCCTAAACCTACGCTTCCGTTTTGGTTATATTGGTTCTCTATCCGGTAAAATTTTTCAAATACGTTGTTTTGTTCGTTTTTAGGGATTCCTATTCCCCTATCAATAAAAGAAAATACAATCTTTCCTTTTCTCTGCGTTATATTTATATTAAGTTCCTTTTGCCTGGGGTGCGAATATTTGTAAGCATTTTCAATCAGGTTTTGAAAAACGCTGCCCAAAAGTACCGGATCTGTGTAAAAACTATGTACGCCTTCTGCCGTATAGTTCAGCTTAAAATCGGGGTACTTAATTTTAAAAGAACCAATATACCGGCCCACAAAATCGTTAACAATAATTTTTTCTTTTTTAATGCTAATAGATTTATTTTCAAGCTGGGTGAATGATAACAATTTATTCATCAAATCGTTTAGTTTATCTGCCTCTTCATCCAAAATTTTACCATAGTGCTTGCGTTGTCGTTCGGTAAGTTCCCCATCCCCTTTAAGGTTTGACCCTGCAATTTTTATTACGCTAACCGGGGTTTTAAACTCATGTGTAAAGTTGTTAATAAAATCATACTGTAGTTTAAACAACTTGATGTTCACATTAAGATTACGGTAAATGAGCCAGCCTATAAGCACCAAAAAAAGCGTTATCAATAATACGGCTGCCCCTATAGGCATAAACCTACGGTTAGTTTCGGCGGTTAAATAACCTTGCTCCGAACTAAAAAACAATTTATAATCAGAAAAGGCACCTGGAAACGATACTTCGGTTATTAGTTTATTCCCTTCGCTGTCAATRGGATCATACACTACCGGTTGTATGGATACATTTTGGTAAAGCTCATGATGAGTATTTTTTACCTTGAGTAAAAAAGGATCAAGGTAAAAGGTCACCATATTTTGCTTATAGGAGTCTGAGAGTGTACTACGGTGTTGCAATTCGCGGTATACCTTAACATCCTGCCGCCGCAAAATATTGGTATAAGTTATTTTATTAGGCTTAACATCCCAAAAAGTTTTGTACAACTCATCCTGGTCGGATACCCGGGTTGTATCAGAAAAAGTTATATAACTGCTTAACTTGGCAGCCATTTCCCTAAAATCAGATTCATCGGCAGGGTGTACCTGTTTTGCGCCCCATATTTTACCTTTTTTATGACCAAATAAATAAGTGGCTTTAAGTGATATAGTGAGGTTATTTCTGCGGGTAGATATTGGCATGGTATGCCCGCCGATAACTGCATCGTAAAAAACCACTTTTTTAACAAAACCATAATCATGAAAAACAGAGCCGGCGTATTTCCCCGCCGATGCCGAATCAAGGAAACCCTGGTATGATGTTATTTCGGGTATTTTATTCTGAAAGAAATCATTGTATGGCTTGATGGTTTGCTCCAGCACTTCAATTTTTTTGGAGGCAAACTCGTTCTCTACATACTTTGAGGTGAGGTTATAGGAAATAAAAAGTGCAACAACAAAAGTAATGGATATGAGCACCAGGAAAATGATGATCAGCGAAAAGTTTTTGCGGTAAACATTCTTTTGTGCCGGCATAACCGTTATGGTTTAACCCTCATATTATTATCCAGGAATTTTTCTATCTCGGTATACATTTCAAGGCGGTTTCGCTCGCTTCTAAAAAAAGCACGTTCATTGGGCTTTAAAAAATACTTCACATCTACATCATGCTTACGCAATTCGCGCACAAATTGGTTCAGTTCGCTGATGTTGGCCCGCTGATCCTTAGCTCCCTGGAAAATAATCAGCGGCACTTTTATCTTATCTGTATGAAAAACCGGCGAAATAGCCCGAAACTGATCTGCATCCGTTTCCGGGTTGCCAACCATTTCATAGGTCATTTTTAAATAAGGCTTAAAAAAAGGCGGTGCATCTTTAATATAGGTAAAAAAGTTTATCAACCCATACTGTACAACTGCACAGTTATATAGCTCAGGGTGAAAAGATACACCATATAAAGCAGAGAAGCCACCAAAACGACCGCCAAAAATGGCTATCTTTTTAGGGTTAGCTATTTTTTTGTCTATAAGCCAATGCACTCCATCGGTTATATCGTCCTGTATTTTACCTCCTACCTGTTTGTATCCTGCACTTCTGAAGGCCTTCCCATAACCGGTTGATCCACGGTAGTTCACCTGGAAAACGGCATAGCCACGATTGGCTAAAAATTGTACCTGCTCATCATATCCCCATGAATCGCGGGCCCAGGGACCATCATGCGGCATGACTACTATGGGCAAATTAGTTTTTTTATTACCCAACGGCATGGTTAAATATCCGTTTATGATTAGCCCATCTGTTGCTTTGTACGATATAGGCTGCATGGCACAAAGTTCATCGGGCACCAGCGATGAGTTAAGATCACCCAGTTTGATTAACTTGCCGGTAATTTTCTCATAAAGATAGTACGCCCCCGGGGTTCGGTCGGTATAAGTATACAATATAAATTTGTTCTCCGAGCTATCCCGATCAACTACCCTAATTTCAGCACCCTTAAGCTGTTGCTGTAAATTTTTATAAATATTCTCAATATCAGCCGCCAAAAAATGCTTTCGGGGTTTGGCTTCTTCCCATCCGGCAAACTCAACCCTTTGTTTGCTTTTTGAGTATTCTACATACATTATATCGGCTTTGCTGCAACTAAAAATGGTTTTTTGCTCCTTGCCATCTTCTGCATTAATTTCAACCAGCGCCATTTTATCACGATTGACGTTGGATAGCGCATAGAAATTGTTTTTCACCCCGGTGAAAGCTATGGGCCTTACCGAATTTTTGAAATTATTTTGAATGACAGGCTTAAAAGGCGCAGCGTCATAGGGCCGGTATAAAATAGCCTCATCAACTCCATCCGAAGATTTAACCAGGCGAATCTTCCCATCAGCATCCGGGAACCACTCTGTAATATTGCCTGGGTTTATAAGGTAAGGGGTAAGCTCGCCGGTTTTAATATTAAGCCGGTATACATCAAAATTAGCAGGGTCGCGCTTATTCATCCTCACGGTGATAATATCCGGCTGCTGCCTGCTGCGGCTAACCAGGCTTACCTTTACTTTTTCGAGCGACAAAATGATGCGCACTTTATGCTTTGATGCATCAAGCGCATACATTTTAAAGCCGTCATTTGCTACAATATCCTGGTTAAAAACCAATTGGTTATTAAAGGTCCAAAAGTAATCGCCCCGTACCGGATAATCCTCAAAGGAGGTTTCCATATGTTCGCTACCATCTGTAAGCGATTTAATAAACAGGTTCTGTTTATCCCTGTACGGTTTTAAATAACATATGTATTTGCCATCGGGCGATATTCTGAAAAAACTTTTTTCGGGCGTTTTAAAAAAATCAACAATAGGGATCTGCTTTACATGATCTTTGCAGGAACATATAACTGTAAAAACACCAATAAACAAAAAAATCTTTAACCGGCTCAACATATTTAGTTTTACCCCATTTTATTAATCAGGTCAAATTAGATAAAATTAGTTGACGATAACAAAATGTCACTACAATTTTACCCGGTGCATCCTTATACGAATATTACCCCCCAACGGTCATGTTATAATATTAATTCCCTATTTTTGAATAGATGAGGGCTTTATTTGCAATTATTGTTTTTGTTTCGCTTGGATCGGCTAAATTGTTTGCACAGAACAATGAACTTCAGCTGGCCACGCAATATAATGCTAATGGCGAACCTCAAAAAGCGCTTGAAATTTATCAGAAACTATACAAGCAAAATAATGAATCGTATTATTCCTATTACATAAACACCCTGCTCAGTCTTAAAAAATTCGATGAGGCCGAAAGTGTTGCCAAAAAGCTAACACGCAAGCACCCCAACGTTAATGAATATCAAATTGTACTGGGCACTATTTATACACAGCAAGGCAACCTTGATAAAGCCGATGCGATTTACGACAATTTGCTTAAAAATTTACCGGCAGACCAAATGGAAATTGCCAACCTGGCCAACCAGTTTTATCAGAATGCCAATATTGATTACGCTATCAAAATATTTCTACAGGGTCGTAAGCTACTCAAAAGTGATGAAGCCTTTACTTATGAACTGATAAACCTTTATCGGTTTAAACGGGATAAGGTATCTCTTATCGAAGAGTATCTTAACTTTCTGCCATCAAACCCCAGCTTTATTACCCAGGCCGAAACCACCTTTGCCAACATATTTGAAGGAGATACCGATTATAATTTACTTAAAACTGCAATACTAAGACGGATACAAAAAGCCCCGCAACAAACCATTTATGCCGAACTGCTTACCTGGCAATATATGCAGCAAAAGGAGTACGATCTTGCTCTTAACCAGGCGTTGGCTCTCAGTCGCCGGCAAAATGATGAAGGGAACAGTATTTATGAACTTTGCCGAACGCTGAACTCCAACGAGGCCTATGATGTTGCTATTCGCGGGTATGAGTATATTATTGCAAAAGGCGTAAGCAATCCCTTGTATATTCCCGCTAAAATTGAGCTTATCAATACCAAAAACCAAAAGATCACTGCAGGCAAATATCTGCCGGCAGACCTATTAGGCCTGGAGCAGGATTACATGGCCTTGCTTACCGAATTTGGCCGGAATAACAATACCGTTTTTGCTATGCAAAAACTGGCCAATCTGCAGGYTTTTAAACTGCATAAAATTACCGACGCCCAAAAATTACTGGAAAGCGCTGTAACCATCCCGAACATCCGCACCGACCTGCTTGCCTCCTGCAAACTCGACCTTGGAGATGTTTACCTGTTAAATAACCTGCCCTGGGAAGCAACCCTTTTATACAGCCAGGTTGAGAAGGATTTTCCAAATACCGCCATTGCACAGGATGCCAAATTCCGAAACGCCAAACTGGCCTATTATACAGGCGACTTTACCTGGGCAAAAGGGCAACTTGATGTATTAAAAGCTGCAACATCGCAGTTGATAGCCAATGATGCACTTAACTTGCTGCTGCTTATCAACGACAATACCACTGCTGATAGTTCCGGAGCTGCCCTCAAAATTTATGCCCGTGCAGATCTGCAGATCTTTGCCGAACAGCCTGCCAGGGCCCTGGTGGCACTTGACAGTATCGACAAAAAATTCCCAGGCAACAGCCTCAATGATGATATCCTGATGGCAAAATCGCGCATTTTTATACAGCAGAAAAATTACGTTGATGCCGTTGCCCTGCTTAAGAAGATCTTCGATGATCATCCAACGGAGCTGTGGGCCGATGATGCTGTTTTTATGCTGGGCGATATTTACGAGAACCACCTTGATGATAAAACCAACGCCAAAACCTGGTATCAAAAAATCATCACCGATTATCCCGGCAGTTTATGGATCAATGAAGCACGAAAGCGATTCAGGCTACTGAGGGGAGATAAAACGGATTCATAAGTTGGTGAGTGGTTGATTAGGTGAGTGGTCAGATGGTTTTAAATTCATGATCAATCGACCATGCATTTGTTGAGCCCCCTCAACCATTCACTTAATCAACTACTCACCTAATCAACCAATCACCATTCACCTAATCAACTTAAATACCTATTTTTGCACCACCATGATTGTATACAACGACACTATAATATTGGATGAAACCATCCAGGAAGAATGGCTTCATTACATGAAAACCATTCACATACCGGCCGTAATGGCTACCGGGCTTTTTACCTCATACCGGATATTAACTGTAATTGATTCTCCAAACGAGGGGGTTACCTACTGCGTTCAATACCATGCAGATAGCATTGAGCATTTTCAGCAGTATTATATGAATCACCTTCACAAGCTCCAGGCCAGCCATCAGCAAAAGTTTGATGAAAAGTTTGTAATCTTTAATACTTTGATGGAAGAGGTGGAATAAAGCCTCTCCCGAAAGTTTCACCACATTTATAATGAAAAAGCTCCCGGAAACATTTCGGGAGCTTTTTCATTATTTAGTTATCAGGTTATATAGTTCATCAAGTTTAGGGGTAAGCACTATCTCTATCCTCCTGTTCCTGGTTCGGGCTTCGTCAGTGCCGGCAGCATCAATTGGCTGAAACTCGCCTTTCCCGGTAGCCGTTAACCTGTGCGGATCAACCATTTCTACTTCGGTAAGGTATCGGGTTACGGATGTTGCACGCAATACACTCAGATCCCAGTTATCTTT
The DNA here is from genome assembly GCF_056400585.1 of Mucilaginibacter sp. P5_A6. Taxonomy (NCBI): domain Bacteria; kingdom Pseudomonadati; phylum Bacteroidota; class Sphingobacteriia; order Sphingobacteriales; family Sphingobacteriaceae; genus Mucilaginibacter; species Mucilaginibacter sp. P5_A6. The sequence goes on from NZ_JBFUKZ010000006.1 coordinate 116,429, forward strand.
GATCTGGCCCAGGTTCTTTACTTTTTTATCGTCGGTATGGCCTTCTACTGCCATGTTGATGTCTGGTTCTTTATTCAATACTTCTGCCAGTTGTTTCAGGGCCTGTTTACCTTTATCATCAATTGTTATACTGCCCGATGGAAACAGCAATTTATCGGTAAGCGAAACATATACTTTACCGTTACGGATATCAACCGTTAACCCGCTTGCCTGGAAACCCAACAGGGCCTTTTGTAATTTATTCTTGAGCGCATTTGTGGCTTCATCACGCTTTTTCAAAATATCTTCCACCTCCTTTAAACGGGCTTCGCGTTTTTGCAGATCAGCAGCCAGCTGATTGGCTTTGGTTGATGTAACATCGAGATTATTGGTAAGGGAACTGTTGTTGCTTAGCAAATCGCTTATTTGCCGGTGCAGGCGCATGGTATCGCTCTGCAATTGTGCAAGCTGCGATTCCAAAGTTCCGGTACGGGTATTTAATGAATCGCGTTGAGCCAATAATGATCTGTACTCCTTGGGCGATAATATTTTGCATGAGCTAATGGCTATGCAAAAAGCAGCGGCTAATAATAGATATTTAGTTTTCATGTGGTTAATTTTCAAGTTGTTGTTATGCGAGTGCATTCTTTAGGAAAACGTTCAGCGGATATATTTTGCTGCACATATCAGCTACCAGCTGTACTGCACCATCTTTTGTGATATCCTCATCGGATATTTTATGCCAGGCTACAAAGCTTTTCAACTTTAGCAGGTCGATATTTTCATTTTCAGCGCTATACTCTCTGGGAACAGACTTTAACTGCTCTTGTTTTCTGAAATCGCCAAATAATTCGATAAAGGCTTTATCATCAATAATCTGCTTCAATGCAGATGCGTTATAATCTATCTCCTGGCGTATGGCTTTCAAGTGCGCAGCCTCGGGCATCCAGTAACCACCGGCAATAAATGAGTTTCCCGGCGAAATCTGCAAATAGAACTCCGCACTGCTGCCTTTTAAGCCCGCAGAAGGGATACTTACGCCGAAATTATCTTTATAAGGAGTTTTATTTTTGCTGAAACGGATATCGCGATAAATTCGCATTACCCGTTTTTTAGGATCCATAGTTTCATCAATCGCCGGATCTATCTTTTGCAGTTTGGCGAGCAACTGCCCTGTGAAGTCAATTACATTTTCACGGGCAGTATCGTAACGTTCTTTATTGGCCAAAAACCATTCGCGGTTATTATTTTGAGCCAGATCTTTTAAAAATTCAAGACTTTCCTGGTATATCATCAGTATCTAAATAGGCCTGGTAATGTATTTTGGGCGATAGCCAATATAACAAAAGCACACGCGAATATCTGAAATTTATAGGCGCCAGTACAAGGCAGCCTAAAATAATTACACTAAGATATAACCAGGGCGAATCGGAATTGTGCGTAATTAAATATGTAAGCCAGGCCAGGCCTAATGCTTCGCCCACATTTAGCGCATAGCTTACGTACATAGCTGCGTAAAAATATCCAGGTTCTATCTCAAAATGCATATTGCAATGCGGGCAATTGAGGTTTATTTTATTTGAAAAGCTATACGCACCTCCCTGAAACATATCTCCACGACGGCATCGCGGGCATTTACAATGAAGCATCGCCCATGATTTTGGTGTTTCCGGCATGTTAATAAATTAGGGGAGTATATAAATTACTTAATTAAGGTTCAGTTTTTCGTCGCGCATGTTAAGGTTAACATTTTTACGGCGATATTTTTTGTACCAAATATACCCGCCGGCAGCAACTGCAAAGTAAGGCGCACCTAAAAGAAACAGAATGCCTTTATTTAAGCCTTTAGCTGCGTTACCGCCGCTTTTAGTATTTGTTTCAACAGTGGCAGCACATTGCGCGCATTGTGCTTTTACAGGCTGCCTTGCGCATACCATAAGCCCAAAGGCCATTACGAAAAGAATGATTTTTGAAACTCGTTTCATACTACAAATTTAACTAATTATTATTAGAAATAGAATCGCATACTTACGAAGATAGTTGAGGGCAAAGATGTCGTCTAATTCCATAAATTCCGGTTCAGACAATGCGATAGGGATGGAAATGGATACCGGCCAGTGAGCGTAATGCCTGCAGGCGTATGAATGCACAGCCCGGGCCAAAGGCATCGCTAAAATAAAGCCTGCCAGACTATATTGTCTGCCTGTTAAAAATGATAGTACGGCCTTATCATTAAATAAACCACTACACCGCTTACCGTTACAAATAACCATATCGGGAATGCCCAGCGTACCAGTTTACGGTGCTTTTCTACCTGCATTTGCAGGCCACGGTAAAAGCTTAGTAATATCAGCGGTAAAACACCGGCTGCCAATACAATATGCGGAATCAAAATGCTGAGATATATGGTACGCAGTACACCAATAGATTCACGCTCGTCAATTGAAAGTATTCCGTCAAAATTGGCATCACCGTAGAATGTATCATTACGCATCAGGTAATGAAACAGGATGTACGATACCAGGAATGTAGATGATAAACAAAATGTAACAATATTAAGCCTTTTATGAACCTTTATGTTGCCTTCCTTAATAAAGTAAAGTGATGTAAGTAAAAGCACAGCACAGGTGCCATTCAATACGGCATTCAGCATAGGCAGGTATGGCGTAAACGCCGGGGCTACTGCCGGACCGGGGATAAGGTGGCGGTTTAAAACAACAACTACCAGTACCACAAATATGGTGACCGATGCCACAAAACGGAAAATAAATTTATCGGTCATATCACTTAGTATAAGGCTTTATCAACTTTACGCAACTCTTCTGCAATCAGTACTTTTATTTCGTCGTTAAGTCGGTTAACATCGGTGGTATTGGCACCCGAATAATATCCCCTGATGTGTTTATCCTGGTCAATAAGGATCAGCTTATCGCTGTATATAAAATCATCCTTGCCTGTTTGTACCGCATCAACTAAAAAGCCTTTACGGGCCAGGGAATAGATAGATGTAGTGTCGCCAGTTAAAAATACCCAGCGGTTTGATTCGGGCTTATAGCTTTGCAGGTATTTTTTTAAAACATCCGGGGTATCGCGCTCAGGATCAACGGTAATGGAGGTAAAATATACCATCTTGTTTTTCCAGTAAGTTCCCACCAGGTAGCTTAAATTTTTATTGATGGTAGTACATACGGTTGGGCAGTGGGTATAAAAAAAACTGGCTACAAATATTTTGCCTTTCAAGTCGCCTTCTGTAAACTGTTTACCATCCTGATCGGTAAGCTTAAAAGCTGGGACCTTGTAATAGTTGGTATCAGGGATATCTTTGCCGTGAAACCTGTGTGTGGTTTTGGCTACTTCCTTTGGGCCGAAAAAGCTGAGTGGCTTGTAACGGTTTTTACCTTTTGCGGTTAGTAAATAATACAAAAATCCTGGTACTGCTAATATGAGCACCAGGACTGTAATTTTTTTCCAGATGGCAGCTTTCATTACCCCCTCAGGTCAATCCAGTGGTGGCTCTCGTTAGTAAGTACCAGGATTAAACCGATTATAAATATAATTGGAACTATAATAGCTAATGCCAAACCCAATTTTTCGAACTTTAAGTGCATAAAGTAAGCTACAATGTAAAATGCTTTAAGCAGTGTTAAAACTATATACACAGGATTTGCAACTCTTAGATACTCTGGATGACCAGGCACAACAACCAATGCTATAATGAATTCAACACAGGTAATGGCCAATAATATAAAAAACACCTTCCAGATTTTTTTCCGGGTCATTGTTTCATGCTCACCGCCTTCGTGATGAACTTCGTGTGATTCTGACGACATATATAATTTTATTAAACTAAGTAAAAGAATGTAAACACAAATACCCAAACCAGATCTACAAAGTGCCAGTAAAGACCTACTTTTTCAACCATTAAATAGCTGCCGCGTTTTTCATAGGTACCTCTTAACACATTAACGGTGATAATAATATTGATTATAACCCCTGTAAATACGTGAAAACCGTGGAAACCTGTGATGGTAAAGAATAAGTTGGCAAACTCCTGGGCTGTTAAATGCCTTGCAGCATCGGTGCCACCAGCGTTAAAAAACTTACCTAATTCTTCAATAGCTGGTGTACTTCCCCACCAGAAACCTTCATGATGCAGGTGGCTCCACTCTAATGCCTGGCAACCCAGGAACATAAAACCGCCAATAATTGTAGCTACCATCCACCATAAAACTTCTTTCTTGGCATTACGATGGCCAGCCTCAACAGCTAATACCATGGTAACCGAGCTCATGATCAGGATAAAGGTCATCAAGCCCACAAAAACTAACGGCGCTCCGCTATCTAACAAGCCGGGTACCGATTRGAAAACTTTATCTGCTGCGGGCCATACACTTGCGCTAAAACGCAGTGAGCCGTAAGAAATTAGTAATGACGAAAAGGTAAATGCATCCGAAAGGAGAAAAAACCACATCATAATTTTTCCGTACTCAACATTGAAGGGAGATCTCCCTCCTGACCACGGAGTTGTTTTTACTTCATCAATTTGTGATACTGTTGTACTCATTTGTACTTAAATAATGGTGTGTTAATTTTGGTTCAAAAGTAAAAAAACATACAGATAAATCCATATAATTCCGAGAAAATGCCAAAAAATAGAAGTCATTTCCATTTTAAACATATTTCGTACCTGTGGAATGTTCCTGTATGTGCCCCAAAGGGTATTTAATAATAATAAGATAGCTGCAATAATGTGTATTAAATGCGTACCCGTAAAGGCATAAATAAACGAACGTGATGCATTGGGATCGGTAAAATAGATGCCCATTTTATACGTTAACACGTACCATGCGTAAATCTGTATGGCAAAAAATGCCAAACCCAGCATAAATGTTAACCATAAATACAGTTTCTGTTCGCCAAACTGTAATCTCTTAGCCGCCCTCTGGGCTAATAGCAACGTACCACTGCTTAATATAATAGCAGCCGTACTATAAATAAAAGCGCTGGGCATAATTACATTAAGGCCGTGCCCCTTGCCCCCACTATAAACAATAAACCCGCTGGTTAAAGCCGCAAAAAACATAAACGATGTGAAGATAAAAATCCACATGTTGAATTTTTTTGGCGCCAGATCAAGCCTGTCATTATTTTTCTGAATCGAAGCCATCATTACTTTCACTTTCCTATAAAATCAAATAAAAACATTAGCTGCACAACAGGCAAATACATAAACGATCCAAACATCAGTTTGCGGGCCGCCTCTATTTGCCGGGTACGCAACAGGCCATAAGCCTGGTATAAAAATATTATACTACATACCAATGATACCCCAGCCAACCAGTAACCACCATGGTGATAAAAATATGGCAGTAAACTTACGGGCAACAGTATCAATGTAAATATAAAGGTAATTATCGCACTTCCTAAATTTCGGTTTCCCGTTGGTAATAGCCTAAACCCGGCCAGCTTGTAATCATCATCCAAAACCCAGGCAATAGCCCAAAAATGCGGAAACTGCCATACAAACTGGATTGCAAATAATATTAAAGCTATTTCATCAATACGGCCATGCTGCTGGGCGGCCACATAACCAATAAGCGGCGGCAATGCACCTGGTATAGCACCCACAAACACTGCTATGGGCGATTTACGCTTTAATGGCGTGTAAGCAAAAGCATATAACAATATCGAAAATACCGATAATAACCCGGTTAGCAGGTTAAGGCTGCCTAACAGGTAGGTTCCGGCCATTCCCATAGCTAAACTTAAAACCAATGCCTGCCCGGTAGTCATTTTCCCCGAAGGAATTGGGCGGTCCATGGTACGCTTCATCAACTTATCCAAATCTTTTTCAATGATCTCGTTAAAACCATTAGCTGCCGATGTTACCAGGAAACCACCAATAATCAGTTTTACCCAGTTTATCCAATCAATATGACCGTTTGCCCTGCTGCCTATCAAAAATGAAATAGAGGCCGAAAACACTACCAAAAAGGTAAGCCTTAATTTTATCAGTTTTGAAAAATCAGTCCACTTCATTTACTTCCCCCTCTAACATTAACCGACTGATGCAAATTCAACAGCAAATAAAATTGTGCTCCAAATACCAAACTCGCCAATAAAATATGTGCTGCCTGTGCAACTGGCGGCAGCGCCCAATATGATAATAATATCCCTGTAACTATCTGCAGCATAATCATCAAAAAGTTAAAGCTCATTAACTGCTGATGGATAGAATGCCTGTTAAAACGCTTACGTACCAATGCATATAATACCACGTTTATTATAAATATCAAAATGGCCATGTCCCTGTGATGCGCAAAGATCTCGCCTGCGTTAACAACCCAACTGTTGCGGTAACCACCCTGAAAGTGGGTTGCAACCGCATCTATCTTTTCCCTTACCTCGGTGCCAAAAGTGATCTGCAGGATACTTAATAACAAGGCTACCAAAGTGATAATATAAATAAGCGGGTTGGTATTCAACTTACCAATGCCGTAAACCTTTGCCAAATGATAGGTATAGATGCACAATCCCAATATAGCCAGCGCCAGCAGCATGTGTACCGTAACTATCCACGCCACTAAGTTTGTTGATACCACTATAGATCCTAACCATGCCTGAAAACCTACCAGTATAACGTTTAGTATACTTAATACTGTTATTTTTTTATCCTTACTCCAATAGCTAAATGAATATATGGCCGAAAGAAGCAGGAAAATACCAGATATAGCTCCTATTAAACGATTAATATATTCTGTCCAGGTTTTGCCCGCGTTGAATTCTTCCGGGATTAAAATGGATCTGTCTTCGCGAATGCGTTTCGCCAAATCACTATAACCAAATATATCCAGCGTTTTGGCGAACCGCTGATTTTTAGCTAAACGCCGATCAGCATATTTCTGCTTATAATCTTTAGGTAAATCGGCACTGCTTGTTGGCGGTATAAACCTGCCAAAACATTTTGGCCAGTCGGGGCATCCCATTCCCGACCCTGTACTACGCACAACACCACCGGCAAGTATCAAAACAAAAAGAAGAACGATTGTTATGAGGTTGATTTTTTGAAATCGTTTATTACGTGCGGCTATGCTCATTTAAATATTTCTAAAAATTTAGGGTACCTTATTAAGTCGGAAGTTCTTAAGTCTTAAGTTCTGAGTTGTAACTGAGAACTTAAGACTTCCGACTTAAGACTTAACACGGTACCCTAAAAGATCAGATCAGTATTAAAATTATTTTACTTTCTCTTCAGCTTTCAGCGTACTGTTAAACTTGTTTAGCTCCGCTAAACCCGCCGGGTTATCTTCAAAATCATGAGGAAGATTTGAGCTCATGGTTTGTGAAAAAGGAACAGTTTGCGGGATAAAATCCTCTTCGGCACCTGGCTTGCTGTAATCATAAGGCCAACGATAAACAGTTGGTATTTCACCCGGCCAGTTACCATGAATATGCTCCACAGGGGCTGTCCACTCCAGGGTATTTGACTCCCATGGATTCTGCGTTGTTTTTTTACCGGCAAATATCGATACGACAAAGTTATATAAGAAAGCCACCTGTGCTAACGCTGCCATGATAGCAGCCCAGGTAATAAATGTATTGATAGTTAACCATTTTTGCATTGATGCAAATTCAGTAAATGCATAGTAACGACGTGGTACACCATCCAATCCCATAAAGTGCATCGGGAAGAATACCAGGTAAGCACCGATGAAAGTTAACCAAAAGTGAAGGTACCCTAACTTCTCGTCCATCAGTTTACCAAACATTTTAGGGAACCAGTGATAAACACCGGCAAGCATACCAAATATAGCTGCAGAGCCCATTACCAGGTGGAAGTGAGCTACAACAAAATAAGTATCATGTAAGTTGATATCCAGTGCAGCATTACCCAGGAAAATCCCGGTTAAACCACCTGATATAAAGAATGACACCATACCAATAGCAAACAACATTGCAGGTGTAAACCTGATGTTACCGCGCCATAGCGTTGCCAGCCAGTTAAATGTTTTTACCGCCGATGGAACCGCAATGATCAGCGTAGTGATCATAAACACCCCACCAAGGAACGGATTCATACCGGTTACAAACATATGGTGCCCCCATACGATGAATGATAATACGGTAATACCTATCAGTGAGTAAACCATCGCGTGGTAACCAAAAATTGGTTTACGTGAGTTTACCGACATTACCTCAGACGAAATACCCATCGCCGGCATAATTACGATATATACCTCGGGGTGACCCAGGAACCAGAATAAATGCTGGAACAGGATTGGGCTACCTCCTTCATAAGGCTGCTGTACACCATTTAATACGATATCAGAAAGATAGAAGCTTGTACCAAAGCTACGGTCAAATATCAACAATACAACACCGGCAACCAATACCGGGAATGCAAGGATACCCAATATAGCGGTAAGGAATAAAGCCCAGATGGTTAAAGGCATTTTCCAAAGATCCATACCTTTTGTACGCATATTTAATACGGTACTAACATAGTTGATACCCCCCATTAAGGATGAAGCAACAAACATTACCATACTAATAAGCCACAAGGTCATGCCCTCACCAGAACCAGGCATAGCTTTCGGCAATGCCGATAACGGCGGATAAATTGTCCAGCCACCACTGGCAGGGCCTTTTTGAACCAGGAATGATGATAACATTACCACACTTGCCATAAAGAAGAACCAGTATGATAACATATTCATGAATGGCGAAGCCATATCACGGGCGCCTATCTGCAAGGGAATCAATAAGTTGGCAAAAGTACCGCTCAAACCGGCAGTTAATACAAAGAATACCATAATGGTACCGTGAATAGTAACCAGTGACAGGTAAAACTCGGTACTGATACGCCCGTTTGGAGCAAAATGACCCAATAATGTAGTCAACAACGGGAATGTTTTATCTGGATAAGCCAGCTGGATCCTGAAAAGTATTGATAATATCATTGCGATAACCGCCATAGTAATACCTGTGATAAGGAATTGCTTGGCAATCATTTTATGATCCATGCTAAATATGTATTTAGACACGAAAGTTTCGTTATGGTGATGTTCGTGACCGTGTTCGTCGTGATGTGCTACTCCGTGATCGTGAACTGCTAATGTTGACATATCGCTCTTTTATCTTATATTAATTATTTAACGCTAACCTATTTTGAGACACTGTTTGTTGCGGTTCCGCGGCTGCGAAATGCAATTCCTTCCTTAACCCATCGGTTAAGTACGGTTTTTGGTGTGATAACCATGTCTGGTATTCGGCTTCAGAAACTACACGCACTATTTTTTGCATGTTATAGTGACCGCCACCGCATATTTTATTACAGTACACTAAGTACTCAAATTTAGGGTCGTCCAATCGGGTGCGCATTTGCGCAGTAGTAATAGTTGGGGTAAATTTAAAATAGGTTGGCAATCCCGGTACGGCGTTAAGCTGAACCCTGAAGTGTGGCATGTAAACACTATGGATAACATCCTGGGCTTGTATATTTAACCTTACAGATCTGTTTACCGGCAGGTACATGGTATCGGCAGATAAATCGTCAAAGCTGCTTTTCCTCTTGAAATTAACACCCAGTTTGTTTGATGCAGTAGTTAGTTTAAAGTCTTTAGGGCCTAATTTGCCGTCCTTACCGGGATAACGTAGTTCCCAGGCAAACTGGTGACCGGTTATATCAACATCAATGGCTGCAACTTCGCCCTTAGCATCAGTGTTATCCATAATTGTTTGCCAGGTAAAAAATCCGAAGACAACCAATATAGTTAATACTATAGCAGGTACTATGGTCCATACTTTTTCGATGGTATTATTATGCGGTAAAAAGTGTGCCCTGCGTTTATCAGAGTGACGGTATTGAAATAAAAACCCAAACAATAATATTTGCGTAATAAAAAACACGATCATCGTTAACACCGTTGTAACGGTGAACATCTCATCAATTTTAATACCGTGAATAGAGGCTGCTTCCGGTAAGGTCATGCTTCCCTGAACTGTAAATGACCAATAGGCACCATATATACCTGCAAGCAGGAACGCAAGGCAAATAAAGCCCATTACGTTGTTCCATTTAAGCCCTTTTTTACCCTGGATTTTAAGGGTAAGATCGTAGATCTTTAAAATTTTACCTACTACAGCCACACCAACACATATCAGTAAAAACAAAAGCAAATAATAGGCAACGCCGGTCCAATCAACTTGGGGGGCCTCTTCGGTAGTACCCGCTGCTGCAGCTTGTGTTTGCGCAATCACCAGGTTAGTGCCCATAAGCATAAACGCAGCGAAAAACGATAGTAAGAATTTAGAATTTATTAATTTTTTGAATGCCATTTTAATGTTTGTTTGGTATTCTGTACTTGTTGCAAAAATAACAATTATTATATGTGATGATGAAGGCTCTCCTGCAGGAAAGGGTGTTTTTTAGGAATTATTGATTTGAACTTGCTTAGTGCATTCATCGTCAAAAATACAAACAACCCAACAAACCCTATTGCCACACCAACTTCAATCCAAAGTATTTCGGTATACCATTGCGATGTTGGACCTACCGTGCCTGGCATTACCATTTGAAAATAATCAAGCCAGTGGCCAATAATTAAAACATAACAGGTAACCTTTAATACTTTTGTAGTACGCTTTGAATCACGAGACATGATTATCAATAACGGCGCTAAAAAGTTGATAACAATATTTAACCAGAACCACGGTTTAAATTCGGGTTCCCATCTGCGTAAAAAATAAACTGTTTCTTCAGGGATGTTGGCGTAGTAGATCAACAGGAACTGTGCAAACCAAACATATGTCCAAAAGATAGAAAAACCAAACATTAGCTGGCCAAGGTTATGCAGGTGATCCTGTGAAATCCACTGCATGTAACCGTTTTCTCTTAATTTAATAATAGTTAAAGTAATAATAGCTAAACAGCTAACCCACATAGCGGCAAAGTTATACCAGCCAAACATTGTTGAAAACCAGTGAGCTTCTAATGACATGATGGTATCAAAAGCAAATATTGGTGAGGTAAACCCAAATATTACCAAAAATAAACATGATATGGTAAAGCTTTTACGATAGTAAAACATCCCCCCCAACTCATCTTCACCTTCTGAGTATTTAACAAGCAGCCAACCCAAAATAACGTAACTACCCAAAAATACAACCATACGTACCAAAAAGAAAGGTTGATTTAAAAATACCGATTTACCTGCTATAATGGGATCATAATTAGCATTACCCTTAACTGCAACACCAGCTATGTTCCACAATTTATATAAATAAGGTGCAACAACCTGCTTGCCTTCAATTTCGGTACTGTGTGTAATATTTAAGCCGGCTATTACTACTACCAATAATATAATAGCGGCTATTGGCAGTGTTTTAGCAAATGCCTGTGGAATACGGATCAATGAAGCCGACCAACCTGCCTGCGCAACATATTGTAATGCGCAGAAAAATACACCTGCCATGCAAACACAGGCGAAGTAATAACTCATCAGCAATAAATTTGCAAATGTGCGTTCGCCAAATCCGGTCAAAAACCCGGCAAGTATGGTTATAACCCCCACTGCTATGGCAGCCAGGCTATATGTTTTTACCTTGCCGGTAAATTCAAATTGCTCGTCAAAACTATTATGAGTGCTCATTCAATTTTATTCTTATAAAGTTTGTAAATGGTGAACATACATGATCACTTTCCAGCGCTCTTCAGGGTTAAGCTGTGAGGCATATGAACCCATGGCGTTTACACCGTATGTAATGGTATGATAAATTTTACCGTCTGTTAAATCTTTCATTGCGCCGCCACGTGATGACTGTCCGCTTGAATACGATGGCGGAGGTGGATAACCGTGTTTTACCACTTCTCCATCACCAAGCCCCTTTTCGCCATGGCATGGCGAGCAAAAGTGCTCAAACAAAATCTTGCCATCTTTATAATTGGCCTGAGTTTGTGCCAAAACAGTTTTAACCTCAACACTTGCCAGTTCATAACCATCCTTTGTGTTGGGATAATCAAACTTGGTAAAGCCTACCGGAATAGTTCCGGCCGGTGGTACCTGGGCGGTTTTACCATCTTTAAAGTTAGGGTTCTTTTGATCGGGATCGTAAGCGGTGTGCTCATACATGTTAGGGGCATACTCCCAGCCAGTACTTCTTTTATCTTTGCACGATGTTACAACTATCGAAGCAGCGATAATGATAACTATTGTTCCTAATATTCTAAATTTATTCATAGCTAACATATTTTCTGTCGTTATGCTTAACTTCTACAGCTCCTGCTTCTTTTAATAAATTGGTGATATCTGCATGCGGTGTATTACCTTTTGCATCAATGGCGATAACAAATTTGTCGTTAGTGGCACGCAGGTCCATTACCCTTGGCGCACGGCCCGGGAAAAGGTGCGTTGCAAAAAAGAAAGTAAACGTCATCCCAAAAGCAGTCCATAACACAGTCCACTCAAAGGTTACCGGTACAAAATCTGGTATGGCAAAAGCATTCTTTCCACCTATGTTGGTAGGCCAGTCATGTACCAGCATGTAGTAAACCATGCTAAACATAATGGTACCACCTAAACAGCCGAACATGAACGCTGCATAACCCAAACGCGAATCCTTGATACCTAATTTAGCATCAATACCATGAATTGGACAAGGTGAATAAACGTCATAAATAGGTACGCTACTCTTTTGTAATTTATCGATCCCGTGCATCAGATCATCCGGATCATCGAAAATGCCTAATATATATTTGGTGCTACTCATTTTTATACTTTTTCGTATGAAGACTGTTCAACACTATCAAACTTACCTAATGAGCTAACATAAAACTCAGCCTCGGCTGGTTCAACATGGCCATTTGCAAGTATTTTTCTTTTAGCTTGCTCACTTGAGCTTTTAAGTATCAGCTTCACCTCGGCCATAGCCACTGAAGGCAGCACCCTTATAAATAAAAGGAACATGGTGAAGAATAAACCTATTGAACCGATAAAGACACTTACATCAACCCAGGTTGGATAAAACATGGCCCAGCTTGACGGGATATAATCGCGGTGTAGTGATGTTACGATAATTACGAAACGCTCAAACCACATACCGATGTTTACAACGATTGATAGTGTCCAGGCCAATGGAATATTGGTACGGATTTTCTTGAACCAAAATAACTGTGGTGTAATCACGTTACAGGTCATCATGCTCCAGTATGCCCACCAGTATGGTCCCGAGATACGGTTCATGAACGCGTATTGCTCATACTCGGCCTGTGAGTAAAATGCGATGAAAAGCTCTGTTAAATAAGCCACACCTACGATAGAACCTGTTAAAAGGATGATCTTATTCATCGATTCGATATGGAACATGGTGATGTAGTTTTCTAAGCCTAATACTTTACGTGCTACTAACAATAGTGTTTGCACCATGGCAAAGCCAGAGAAGATAGCGCCCGCAACGAAGTATGGAGGGAAGATGGTTGTGTGCCATCCTGGTTCCAGTGATGTTGCAAAGTCCATTGATACAATGGTGTGTACAGATAGTACCAGTGGTGTTGAGATACCTGCCAGGATTAATGACACGGTCTCGAAACGCTGCCAGGTTTTAACCGAACCTGTCCATCCAAATGACAACACTGAGTAAATACGGCGGCGTAAGCCTGTTGCACGGTCGCGGATGGTAGCGATATCAGGCAATAAACCTGTATACCAGAATACCAAAGAAACCGAGAAGTAAGTTGATATCGCGAATACGTCCCAGATAAGCGGCGAGTTCCAGTTAACCCATAATGAGCCGTACTGATTTGGTAAAGGCAATGAGTAAACTGCCATCCACGGGCGGCCCATGTGAGCACCGATATAGGTAGCAGCACAAATTACCGCAAAGATTGTCATGGCCTCGGCCGAGCGGTTGATGGAGTTACGCCAGTTTTGACGGAACAACAGCAATACCGCCGAGATAAGCGTACCAGCGTGACCGATACCTACCCACCACACGAAACCGGTAATATCCCAGGCCCATCCAACTGTTTTATTTAGTCCCCATGAGCCTATTCCAAACCAAAATGTGTAGCTGATGGCAAAAACCCAAAGCAGGGAGCCCAATGAAGCTACACTAAAACCGATCCACCAGGCTTTACCCGGCATATTTTCTACGGGGCGTAATACATCGTCAGTAATCTGACCGTAGGTGATGTTTTTACCCGTAATTAACGGTTCCCTTATTATTGATTCACTATGAGATGCCATATATTTTAATCTCTGTATATAAAAATTTTAAGCCTCTAATTCTGATAAATTCCTCACCTTAACCTGGTAACCAATACCTGGCTGAACGTTTAACTCTTCAAGCACGTAGTAAGTTCTTTCGCTCTGTAATGCTTTATAAACTTCTGAGTTTTTATCATTCCTGTTACCAAATACGATAGCATTAGCCGAACATGTTTGCTGGCAGGCAACCTTGATCTCACCATCCTTAAGCGGACGTTTTTCAATTTTGGCTTTTAACTTACCTGCCTGGATCCGCTGAACACACATCGAGCATTTTTCCATTACCCCACGGAAACGTGTGGTAACATCAGGGTTCAATACCAGTTGGGTATGCTCATTGTTCAGGTAGTTATCAAAACGAGAGTCGTTCCAATAGTTAAACCAGTTAAAACGGCGTACTTTATAAGGGCAGTTATTTGCGCAATAACGTGTACCGATACAACGGTTGTAAGCCATTTGGTTCAATCCTTCTGATGAGTGAACAGTTGCTAATACCGGGCATACTGTTTCGCATGGTGCGTGATCACAGTGCTGGCAAAGCATCGGCTGGTGAACTACCGACACATTATCAAAATTGGTAAGCTTAGCAATTTCCTTCTCTTCGGTTACCGCCTCTTCACTGTCGCCATGGTCGTTAAAGCTGTAGTAACGGTCAATACGGATCCAGTGCATTTCACGGCGACGTTTAACCTCATCTTTACCTACAACAGGAATATTGTTTTCGGCGCTACAAGCTACCACGCAGGCACCGCAGCCAGTACATGCATTAAGGTCAATGGCCATAACCCAGTCGTAAACAGGGCGGTCGTGATCATCCCAAAGGCTGGTTTTATTATAGTCCTTATGTTCGCCCTCGTTACCGCTACCGGCAGCAGGGTTCTTTTTGTATGCTGTAAATGAAGCTTCGCGGATAACACTCCTGCCCTCGTATGAGTGGTGAGTTTGTGTTTGCGCAAGCGGCGATATGATACCTGTTTTACCAAATGATGTAATAACAGCAGTAGTTTGCAATGTTCCGTTACGGAAGCTATAGAAAGGGAATGCGTTTTTACCTACATTATTACCTACCGTACCAGCACTTACCCGACCATAACCAACAGCAACCGATATAGTGCCTTGCGCCTGACCTGGCTGAGCCAATACAGGTACTTCAACAGTATAGCCATTAGCTTCAATTTTGATCACATCACCTTCTTCGTAACCAAGCTTCTTAATATCTGCCATTGACATAGCAGCAAAGTTATCCCATGTAACTTTAGATACCGGGTCTGGCAGCTCCTGCAACCATGGGTTATTGGCACGTTTACCATCGCCCATTGCTACTGATTGATAAACCTGCAATTCAAATTTATCACCGGATACCAGGCTGTTGCTATGATCTGATATAGTTTGAGCCACAGCGTTAAGATCATGGCTAAAAGTATAGACACCGGCTGCTAAAGGAGCAGTTTTGATCATACCTTTTTGCAGTAACTCTTCCCATCCTTTTTGACCGGATAAGCCGCCTTTTGCCAATAATCCGTTGTCCCAGGTGTTACGTACATAAGTATAGTAATCCTTAACAGGGCTCTCACTCCATACCAGTAAGCTATGCTCAGCCTGGCGGGTGTTATACACCGGGTTAATTGTTGGCTGTATTACGGTATAATAACCTTCTACAGCGTTGGCATCACCCCATGACTCTAAATAGTGATGATTTGGCGCTATTACGTTTGATAGTAAAGCAGTTTCATCATTATGATCTGAGAATGATATTTTTAAACGTACTTTTTTAAGTGCGTCGGTAAATTCTTTTGCTTTAAAGTAATCGTAAGCAGGGTTAGCGTTAAGGAATAATACCGCGCCAACCTGGCCAGCGGTTAATTCTTTTACAAACGCTACAAAATCCTGATCGTTACCGGCATATTGTTTTGATGCATTATCAAGGTCGATAGTACTACCATAGCTACCCAATATTGAGTTAATAGCATTTACTAAAGTTTGCGTAGCTACATCATTTGAACTTGCAACAACTAATGCTTTACCTTTTGCAGCAACCAATTCTTTAGCGGCAAGGGTGATGGCATTATCAATAGCTTTATTGCTTAATTTCTTTGACCCGGCTAAGCTTGTGCCTGCAACAGCATTGTATAAACTTAATAAGGCAACACCTTCTTCAGATGGTTTGATAGGATAGCGGTTATCGGCATTGGTACCAGTTAAGCTCATTCCTGCTTCAAACTGGATGTGGCGCGACATTTTTTTGCTTTCCAACGATTTGCTGTTACGGTTTGATACGTACTGGCGGGTAAACTCTTCGGGCGAGATCCAGGTACCCAGGAAATCAGCGCCAAAGCTTACAATCACTTCTGCTTTATCAAAATTGTAATGTGGTAATACGGCTTTGCCAAAGCTATTTTGATTAGCCTGGATAATACCTGTATAGGATACCGCATCATAATTGATATGCTTAGCGGTTGGATATTTTGCAACAAAATCAGCAATAACTGCTAAAGTAGACGGGCTGTGGATAGTTGAAGTAACTATTCGGATGCCTTTACCTGCAGCCGCAATAGCAGCAAGCTCACGTAAAACAAAAGCATCAACTTCGGGCCATGCCGCATCGTTGCCATCAATTTTAGGATCCTGTGTACGGTTTACATCATACAGGTCCAATACCGAGGCCTGTCCCTGTGCGCTTAACCCACCCTTTGCAAACACATCATGTGGGTTACCCTCAACTTTAATAGGGCGGCCTTCACGTGTTTTTACCAAAATAGCCTGTCCTTCATAAGTTGAAGAATAGTAGTTAGCTACACCAGGTGTAACTTCCTCAGGTTTTATAAGGTAAGGAATTGATTTATGCACAGGTACTTTTTGACAAGCGGCCAGTGTAACAGCACCAACACCAAAGCCAAGCGCCTTTAAAAAGTCGCGGCGGGGAGTTTTAGCCGATAAACCAGATCCGCTCAGCACTTCCTCAATAGGAATAGGCTCTGCAAACTCGTTTTTATTTTTCTCAACAAATTCTGGTGTTTTGTTTAGTTCTTCTAAACCTTTCCAGTATTTTTTATTGCTGTCCATTTAAGCTATATAAACTGTAATGCTAAATTCTTATTTATTAATAGTGACATTTACCGCACTCGATACCACCTAAAACTGCGGCAGTAACTTTCTCGCCTTTTTTAATCTTGTCGTGAGCTGCAAGTATACTGTCGTAATAAGCGTTTCCTTTACCGTTAACCTCGGTACGTTTGTGGCACTGTATACACCATTTCATGGTAAGCGGCGAGTATTGGTAAACCTCTTTCATGGTTTGAACAGGACCATGACAGGTTTGGCATTTGATACCGCCAACTTTTACGTGCTGCGAGTGATTAAAGTAAGCCAGATCCGGCAGGTTGTGTATCCTTACCCATTGAATAGGCTTGGCTGCTGTACTGTCATACTTCTGAGTTTTTGGATCATAACCCAAAGCATCATATATCTTATGTATTTCCGGCGATTCGGTTTTAACAACCTTGTGGCAGTTCATACATACGTTTAATGATGGGATAGAAGCATTTTTTGATTTATATGCACCTGAGTGACAGTACTGGCAATCTATTTTCATAGTACCGGCATGTAACTCGTGCGAGTATTTGATTGGCTGTACCGGCTGGTAACCTGTGTGTACGTTGGTGTTCCAAAGGGAAACCCATCCCCAGCTGCCCATTGCTATGGTACCGCATACAAGGATAAAGAATACCAGCTTTTTGTTTTTAAGGATCTTTTTAAGTAAAGCGTTCTTATCAACCGCAACCGGCTCCTCTTCAATTACAAGATCTTTGTTTTTTAACAGCAGGCGCTCTAATGTTCCAACAACTTTATTAAGTACTAATATTACAATGAAAGCGATTACAACAACGCCAACTAATCCCCAGATAACAAGACCGCTTGGACCTTCGTCAACTTTAGCTGCACCAGCATTATTAGCCGGGTTGGCTTTTGCATCCTGCATGGTTTTCCACTCAGCACGCACATAGGTAATAACATTACTTACATCCGCATCAGAAAGATCGGTAAAGGTAGTCATCGCCTTCTGCTCAAACTTATTGTAAATAAGCAGCGCTTTAGGATTTTTAGCGGCAATTAAAGCCTGGTTGTTCTGAATCCATTTGATAAGGTATTTATCATCTGTTTCTTCGGTAAGCTGTGGGCCAAGCGCCGGACCGGTCATTATCTGGTCGATCTTGTGACACGCCGTACATTTGGATTTAAAAATGGTTTCGCCTTTAGCAGCGTCCGTTTGTGCGTAAGCAGCAGAAAGACTTAAAAAAGCAAACCCAACAATCAGTAAAACTGATCTTGAGAATTGTTTAAAAATGAATGAGAAACTTCTCATAGAGTGTATTTATGCTAAATAATTTTTATATTAATGTTTATTCCGCTGTATTGATGTATGCGCCATCTGAATATTACAGGCACAAAAGTAAAATTTATTACAGTATCGCTGACACATAAATGACAGTAACCTATAATTTATAATCGTTCTAAATAAATGCAAAAAATGCCATTTAAATACCCTTTAGCATATATTTATATCATTTTGAAAATCTTTTAATGGTTTTATCACCAATATCGATTTTAAATTCTGTTATTGTTTTAGTATCCAGGCAAATATTAGGGGCGCTACAATAGTAGCATCGCTCTCCACTATAAACTTAGGGGTGTGTATATCCAATTTGCCCCATGTTATCTTCTCGTTTGGCACTGCACCCGAGTATGAACCATACGATGTGGTTGAATCCGAGATCTGGCAAAAGTAACTCCAGAAAGGTACATCATGCATCTCCATATCCTGGTAAAGCATGGGTACAACGCATATCGGGAAATCGCCCGCAATGCCGCCACCTATCTGGAAAAAGCCTATACCCTTGCCCGATGAATTTTTGGTATACCAATCTGCAAGCCAGGCCATATATTCGATACCACTTTTCATGGTTGATGCCTTCAGCTCACCTTTAATAAGGTAGGATGCAAATATGTTACCCATGGTGCTATCTTCCCATCCGGGCACAACTATAGGCAGGTTTTTTTCGGCCGCAGCAAGCATCCATGAGTTTTTAGGATCAATTTCATAATACTGCTCCAGCTCGCCGCTTAGCAATATTTTATACATGTATTCGTGCGGGAAATAACGCTCGCCGCTGTCGTCAGCATCTTTCCATATTTTGTGAATATGCTTTTGCAGCCTGCGGAAAGCTTCTTCTTCGGGAATACAGGTATCGGTAACACGGTTATAGTGATTCTCCAACAAATCCCACTCTTCCTGCGGACTAAGATCGCGGTAGTTGGGCACCCTTTTGTAGTGCGAGTGCGCTACCAGGTTCATGATATCTTCTTCAAGATTGGCCCCGGTACAGGAGATTATGGCAATTTTATCCTGGCGGATCATCTCGGCCAGCGAAATGCCCAGCTCGGCAGTGCTCATGGCACCGGCCAGGGTAACCATCATTTTACCTCCTTCATCAAGGTGGGTCTCATATCCTTTGGCGGCATCCATTAATGCTGCTGAGTTAAAATGCAGGTAGTTTTTTTCAATAAACTGCGAAATAGGTCCTCTTGTGATGCTCATAGTGTATCAATAAAATTCAGGTGCAAAAGTAGGCATTTTAGTTAATTATGATTTTTAAATTCAAAATACTCTAAAATTCAACTATCATAAAGGCAAATGAGGCTATATTAGCAAAAATTGCCTATGAAGACATTTGTAACAACCCTGCTGTTTATTTTTTGCCTGCAACCTGCGTTTTCGCAAACAAACCTTCTCCCTAAATTTATCCGTAAAATGTATTTTGATAAGGATAGCAGTAAAAAAAGCAGCTTTGTTATTTTACCGGTTCTCAGTTCGGCACCCGAAACCGGGCTTGAAGTGGGCGGGGCCGGTTTGTATTCATTTTATACCGATAGCCTTAAAAGCGACACGCGTGTATCAAACATTTTTACTTACGCTACCATTACAACCAAAGGTCAAAACCGCCTTAGTTTAAGTACCAGCTACTGGACACCACACAACAAATATCATTATACAGCAGGCATCAGCTATATAAACTTCCCTTTTGATTTTTATGGAATTGGCAATAACACATTGAAAGCCAACACCGATCGTGTTGGGCAAAAAAGGGTTAAATTATATATAGGAGCCGAAAAAAAAATTACCGATAACTTATATGCCGGTTTTGTGGCAGGTGCTTACAGGTACAGCTTTGGCGATGGACAAGCAAACAGCATTTTTTATACCGACCCAAGAGTTGAAAACCGTGAAGGCGGCACCAGCGCCTACATTGGCCCAAGCCTTATTTTTGATAGCCGCAACAATAATACCTACACTACTAAAGGCGCCATTATAAACACATCATTTGAAATTACGCATGGCTTATTTGGCAATAATGATTACAAAGGCGGCTTATTTAATATAGAATACTCCCAGTTTTTTTCGCTTAGTAAAAAGCTGGTTTTGGGGGTTGACATACAGGAGCAAAGCCTTACAGGCAAACAGTCACCATTTTTTTTAATGCCCGCTTTGGGCAATGACGAGCTGATGCGGGGGTATTACAACGGTCGTTACCGCGACCGCAATATGCTTGCCGGCCAAACCGAACTACGTTACCGCTTAAGTCCGCGTATTGGTCTTGCAGGCTTTATAGGTACCGGAGAGGTTTTTAACAAAAGCTTTAGCTGGGGGCAATTGAAACCAAACTACGGCGGCGGTGTCCGTTATTTTTTTGATATTGAGAAAGGCCTAAGCATCAGGGCTGATTACGGTATAGGTCAAAAGGTTACGGGAGAAGCCCGGCAGAGCGGATTTTATGCAGCGCTGGGCCAATCGTTTTAATTTCCGAACCTGAATTTATAGAATTATTTGAACGTTGAATATTCAGCTTCAAGATAAAATTCAAATAATTCATAAATTCGATAAATTTCGGTTCAGACAAAATCGCTAATACTTCACCTTAAAGTGTTCCTTAACACTCCTCCCCTGTTTAAAAAATACAAGACCTATCCAAAACAGATCAATTGTTAGCGTAACTTTTGGATGTGCTTTGATTTGAGTCCAGGCTTGTTTCGTTTCCCTGCTTTGATAAATACCGGTGAAAACAAGTACGGTCTCTTTATGCGTTTTGGGGAGGAATAGTTCAAAGTAGTTCAGCATTTCATTCTTACACTGATTGCTGTTAAAAAGAATCATATCAACTGTTGCTTCGCCTATGCCGGCAATTTTACCACCATTTTCGATAATGTAAACCCTGGCATCAGTTGCGGCCTTTTGCAGGTAAAAAGTAGTTATGCTATCCCCCTTGCCAATTTCAACAATAGTGGCCGGATTAAAATAAGCGGTTAACCTGTAAAGCAGCTGGTTTACTTTAGGCTTTAATCCCCCGGTTTCCCGACCGGATATATGCAGAGCTTCAGCCTCATGGTACACTTTTTGGTCTTTATAATTGTATATTACTGTATCTATCAGCTTATATACAAACGGAGAATGTACGCCATGCCTGTTGTTTGCCCTAAGGCGATGCCGCACATAATCTTGCACTAATCTGAAACTTAACATCACTGCAAAAGTAAAAAAGTTTAGTATTTTAGCAGTATAGCGTATGATAAATCCGACGGAAGTAAACTCTTTGATCCGGTTACTGGACGACCCTGATAACGAGATCTATGAGCATGTTCACGAAAAACTGCTCGGCTATGGTATTGAAGTGATAGCATACCTGGAAACGGCTTTTGAGCAAGCCTTTGATGCGGTGCAGCAGGAACGTATTGCTAACCTGGTACATGAGATCCAATTCGGCACATTAAAAAACGACCTGAAGCTTTGGCACCAGGGTGGCGCTTTCGATCTGTTACAGGGCATCCTCATCATTAACCGCTACCAATATCCCGATCTGGACGAACAGAAAGTTATAAACCAGATAGAATCCATTAAGCGCGACATCTGGATCCAGATGATGAACGAGGCCAGCCCAAAGGAACAGATCAAGCTTATTAATCATGTGTTCTACAATATTTATGGTTTCAGCGGCAATACCTCCAACCACCTCGACCCGCAAAACAGCTTCCTGAGCCAGGTGCTCGAAACTAAGAAAGGTAACCAGATCTCGCTGGCTATCATCTATTCCATTATCGCCCAAAAACTGGATATCCCTGTGTATGGTGTAAACCTGCCACAGCATTTCATTTTAGCCTACCTTGATGAAAGTATGGAAAGTGAATTTGAAGGCAACATCCTGTTTTACATCAATGCCTTTAACAAGGGATTCATTTTTGGCCGCAGGGATGTGGATATGTTTTTGAAACAGCTTAACCTTAAGTTTGATAAACAGTTTTATGAACCCTGCTCAAATACCGATATCATTAAACGGGTGATCCGTAACCTTATCAGTGCCTATGAAAATCTTGGTTCGACGGAAAAGGTTGTGGAATTAAATGAATTGTTGGGAATATTGGAGTAGGCCTTACCTACAATTTTTCAGTATCGACCTCATAATAAAACACCGTACTTTTCATACACCGTTGGTGCACCTTTCATACACCTTACGCATCACCTTTCAAATACTCTTCACACCCATTTGAGCTCCTTTCGGCGCCCCTTAAATTAGATACAAATAGATAATAATGAGCATATTACATTATTTACTGATCTAAAAAGCTCTCTTTTTAAAAAAGCAGCGGGCGGTTATCTCAGCAAGATAACCGCCCACGTTTGTTTACATTCAAATTTACAAAAAATACCTTATAAACCGAAACGCCTTTGGCTAATTTACTGCCCCTTATTTAAACTTTTTTTATAATATAAATTCAGCCTATTTCTTTTGCCTTATTTCTTCAACTTACTTCCCGCTCAAAAAACCATTCTCCTCCAGCCAATTGGTGGCCCAGTCAAACCATTTGCCTTTGTTTTTGGAGTTATTCATACCAAAACCATGCCCACCTTCCTGGAACAGGTGCAACTCGGCTTTCACTTTATTTTTGAGCAAAGCATCATAAAACATCAGGCTGTTTTGCACAGGCACTACGTTATCGTCCTGGGCATGTACCAAAAATGTAGGCGGCGTATTAGCAGTAATTTGTTTTTCGTTGGAGTATAATTCAAGTTGTGCTGCCGATGGTGTTTTGCCCACCAGGTTTTCGCGCGAGCCAACATGGGCCTGTTCGCCAAAACTGATCACGGGGTATATCAGCATCATAAAATCAGGCCTGAGGCTAATGTTGTCTTTATTTTCAATTACCGGTTTATCAAAGTGTGTTCCTTCGGTAGAAGCCAGGTGCCCGCCGGCCGAAAAGCCAATGATCCCTATTTTTGCAGGGTTTATCCCCCACTCCTTAGCATTTTTACGAACAGTTAATATGGCCATTTGCGCATCCTGTAGCGGACCGATTGACCTATCTACCATTATATCATCACTTGGCAAGCGATACTTCAGTAAAAACGCTGTTACACCTATTTTATTAAATTCCTGGCAAATGGCTATCCCCTCATGTGCATTGGCTAAACCGCCATACCCGCCGCCCGGGCAAACTACAATAGCGGCTCCGTTGGCCTTACCTTTTGCCGGCAAATAAGGTGTGAGGGTTGGTTCGCTTACCCCTGTTATCCATGCACCATTTATTTTCTCTACATAAGTGGCAGGCGTAGGTTTTGAATTGGGCACCCCTTTTGGATATAAAGGGATTAGCTTTTCCTGGCTATGAGCTACGGTTGCTGCAATGGTCAAAATAAAGATTGATAAAATAATTTTCATAATTTGTTAGGTATATGCAATTATAGGTTTTTTATGCTAAACTTTTGCCTAAAGCATCTTTTACCATTTCGCGGTTTTGGCGCGAGATAGGCACTTTAGTGTGATCATTCAACAGCAACGTGCCGCCATCCTCTTTCAAATAACTTTTTACAAATTGTGTGTTCACCAGGTGCGATTGATGGGTACGCACAAACTGGTGTGGTTTTAAAATATCGGCAAATTCCTTAAGGGTTTTACATACTAACACCTGTTCGCCGCTTTGCAGGTAAAATGTGGTATAATTGTTTGATGCCTCGCACCTGATGATGTCGGTAATTCTTACATACATAATCTCGGTAAGCGTGGGCAAAGTGATCTTGGGTGTTTCCTTTTGGCCAGCCTTGATGTACTCCAGCAGGTGTTCTATACTTTGATTTTGTTGCCTACCGCTTATCTTTTGCCCGGCCTTTTCAATGGCCAGTTTAAATTCGGTTATATCTATTGGTTTCAGCAGGTAGTCTAATGCCGAAAATTTAATAGCCTGGATACCGTATTTATCATAAGCAGTGATAAAAATCACCTCGAAATTAATTTTATCAAAAGCTCGCAATACATCAAACCCAGACTGCCCCGGCATCTGAATATCGAGAAACAGCAAGTGGGGCTGGTTGGCTTTTATAGCCGTTATAGCATCACCGGCATTTGATGCTGTTGCCACTACATCAATTTGGGGGC
The DNA here is from genome assembly GCF_056400585.1 of Mucilaginibacter sp. P5_A6. Lineage (NCBI taxonomy): Bacteria > Pseudomonadati > Bacteroidota > Sphingobacteriia > Sphingobacteriales > Sphingobacteriaceae > Mucilaginibacter > Mucilaginibacter sp. P5_A6. Next base: position 141,153 of record NZ_JBFUKZ010000006.1, read on the forward strand.
AATAGGTTTGGATGATCTGCTGCAAATTTTCGATATTGTTAAGCTCATCATCAACTATAATACTTCGGATACTCATGGGCGTAAAATTATATCCAGTTTGATAAACGGATACTAACTACAGTACCCGGCCCTTGTGTATCAATATTTAAACTCACAGGCTGATCTTTATATAACTGATTCAATAAAGCTACGCGTTCTTCGCTTAATTTTACGCCATAACCGTTTATTTCGCCGGGGCTATCCTGGTTAATCCATTTGCCATTATCTTTTATAGTGAAGATGATATCTTTCGCTTCGCGGATAATCGAGATCTTAATTATGCCTTCTTCTTTTAACACAGCAACACCGTGCTTAACCGCGTTCTCAACAAATGGTTGTAACAACATCGCAGGGATATCAGTGTTTGCTTTGTTCAATGCTTCATCAACCTTTATCTCATATTTAAAACCGAAACGCAATTGTTCCATTTGCAGGTAATCATCTAAAATGGTTATTTCCTGCTCCAGGCTTAATAGTTCATCGTTACCGGTATCCAGCACCTGCCGGGTTAAGCCCGCAAATTTGGAGAGGTAATGATTTGCGCCCTCTATATCATTTTTATTCACCAGGTTTTGAATGGATGTTAAAGCATTAAACATAAAATGCGGGTTAAGCTGCGCACGGATGGATTGCAATTTTAACCCCGCTGTTTGTTTTTCCTGTGCTGCCCGTAACAGCTTTACCTGATTGCGCCTATAATACCCCCCAAACAGCAAAACAACACCCGTGAGTGTTGCCATGATATAAGGTAAGGCTTGTTTTATAGAAACTTTTTTATCTGATACCGGGGGCGGCTCAACGTTAAATGGGATCCGCAACATTTGCTCTTCGGGCCACTTGCCAAGGTCATTTGCACGCTGGATAATTATTTCATATTTGCCGGGCCTGTTGTAAAATTTACTATCTATATCATAATAGTTTTCCCGGTTATAATACCCCATTTCAGTAGTGTCTTTTTTTCCACTTTCATTTTTAACCAGGTACACCACATAGGGTATAGTTTCATGATGCTTATAGTATAAGCGTATGCTGCCCACACTGTCAGCAGGAAAGCTAAAATCTAACGGCATTCCAGTGTGCTCATTAAACTTTTTAGCATACCCATGATTAAGCTTTAAATTATCCAGATCAAAATAGTCTTTTAACCGGTTAATTTCTATACGTGTTACAAAGGGTTTAAAGTTAGGTTTCCAGTCAAACACCACCCCTTGGCGGATATCGTAATTTTGGGTGTTAACCACTTCTATCAATAGTTGCTTACCCGGAGCTTTAAACTTGCCCAAAAAACCATACGGTTCACTTGCCCCATATTTTTGTTGGAGCATTGGTATTTTTGACCATGGAACTAATTCAACACTATCATTTTCAACTACGTGATAGCGATAATCATTAACATTAGTTTTAGTAATGCCGTACGCTATTAAAATTGCTGTTGAAGTATCTGAAATGATATAACTTGCATACTCTTTAGAGACCGATTTTATATTTGATGAAAAAAAATCGACAAGATTGGGGTTAAGCTTTACGCCCAGCCAAATGGGGTGTTTGTCGTTTATCATTCTAAAGGACTTTACCGTGGCCAAATCGGTATCTTTAACGCCATAATACGCCCCTCTGTACTCGAAGGTAAAATGATTACCAAAGGATAGGTCCTGCTTTGGTTGTGCAGATGAATGTAACGGAGCGATGAAACTAAGGATTAGCCCGGTTAACAATACTAAAATACTGTTTTTCATGATTGTGTTTAAGTTTACGACTATTGTTTACATCACAAAAATGCATTTTCGGGCTACAGTCACCAATGCATAACGAGCATGCGGTAGCAAGCGTTTAGAATTTGGCAATAAATGCTATCAAACAGAAAGCGGCACTATCATAATTGATAATACCGCCTTATTTTTTAACACTGGTTATTTTAACTCTTCGGTCCGCCAAATTCCATCAGGTAGGCTTTTAAAAACTCGTTAAGCTCACCATCTAATACGGCTGCCGCGTTTGATGTTTCGTAATCAGTACGCAGGTCTTTCACCAACTTATAAGGATGCAACACATAGTTCCTGATCTGCGATCCCCACTCTATTTTCTTCTTGTTGCCCTCAATAGCATTGCTGATCTCCATACGCTTACGCATTTCAATCTCGTATAACTGCGATTTTAATAAACGAATAGCATTATCCTTATTTTGCAACTGCGAGCGCGATTCCTGGTTTTTAATAATGATACCCGAAGGTTTGTGGTATAAACGTACCGCGGTTTCCACCTTGTTCACATTTTGCCCGCCTGCACCTCCCGAACGGAATGTTTCAAACTCGATATCTGCCGGGTTAATATCTATCTCGATGGTATCATCAACCAGCGGGTAAACGTATACCGATGCAAACGAGGTATGGCGCTTGGCATTTGCATCAAATGGCGAAACACGTACCAAACGGTGCACTCCATTTTCACCTTTTAAATAGCCATAGGCAAAATCGCCTTCCAGCTGCAGAGTTACAGTTTTTACGCCGGCCACATCACCAGGCTGATAATCCTGCTCGGTAACTTTATAGCCGTTCTTTTCGCCCCACATAATGTACATACGCATAAGCATACCTGCCCAGTCGCAACTTTCGGTACCACCTGCACCGGCTGTAATTTGGAGTACCGCGTGAAATTGATCTTCTTCGGCCGAGAGCATGTTTTTAAATTCAAGCTCCTCAACCGCTTTTATGGCCATGTTATATTGCTCCAGCATCTCGGCTTCTGTAGCATCGCCGGCCTGGTAAAATTCAAATAGTACGCCGGTATCTTCAATTACCGCCAATACTTTTTGAAATTCATCTGTCCATACCTTTTTAACTTTGATGGAGGCCAGCACTTTTTCGGCTTCTTTTGGATGATCCCAAAAATGCGGACCAACGGTTATTTCCTGTTCCTGATGCAGTAGCTCAAGTTTCTTGTCGATGTCAAAGATGCCTCCTCAGGGAAGCTGCTCTATCCCTTAAATCCAGAATCTGTTCTTTAGTCATGTGGCAAATATATGCAATTTGATATTTGGCATAAATAAAAAAGACCTGCAAATTGTTTTAGCAATCTGCAGGCCCGTTTCATAGGTAAATGATATTATCTTAAGCCACCATCAAATCATTAACCAGCAAACTTAAGTTGGCACGGTTACCATTTAGCTTGGTGAGCATATTGGTTAAGCCAAACTCTTTAATCTGCTCGCTTTTTGACGCTTTTACAAGATCACTCATCACATGCGGGATAAGTGACTTGGCTATGATCATGGCCTGTGCCGGATCGATGTGGTAAAATGTGTTAAGCCTGTTGGCAAATCTGCTTACCATGCTTGATACTAATGAATGGTTGTAAATGCCCGAAGACTGGAAATACTTAACTACATCTTTCAACTTACCATTTTCCATCTGCCCTTTTAATACCTCAATGATTGAACTCGAAGCCTCAATCATTACACTCTCGTGAAGCTTTACAGGGATTGCGGGATTGTTAATAACTGCCGTCCCGGCGTTATTTTTTACAAGCAAAAAAAGTTTTTCAAACATGGTCGTAAATATTTTATACTTAAATTTACAAAATGATGATAAATCAGCCATTTGATTACCAACAATACAAATATATCAAATTATTATTTGAAACTTCAAAGCAATTTGTAAATATTTTTAAAATTATTGTAATTTTTAAGTGTCAAGTAAACACTATCTAAATAGTGTTTAAATAACACAAAGACTGCTTAGTTTAACATTTGTTATCCACCTAACAATTAACTTATTACTTTTGTTAAAAAACACATCAACTATGTTGCCAAATACCAATTTCACAACCACACAGAGCTACAAATATTTAGCTGACCATTACATTGATATTGTATCAAAAGGCTTGAAAGAATTATTCGACACTGATGATCAGCGATTTAACAAATTCTCAATCCAGTTTGAAGATATCCTGCTCGACTATTCTAAAAACCGTATTGACGATGAAACTATAGCTTTATTGATCCAATTAGCTAAAGAATGTTCAGTAAATAAGGCAATTGAAGCCATGTTTGCAGGCGAAAAAATAAACGTTACCGAAGGACGCCAGGTGCTGCACATTGCATTACGTAACCGCAGCAACAAACCTATTTACGTTGATGGCAAAGATGTGATGCCCGATGTAAACAATGTGCTTGATCATATGAAGGATTTCAGCAATGCCATCATATCGGGCTCCTGGAAAGGTTATACCGGCAAACCTATCACTGATGTGGTTAATATCGGCATCGGCGGGTCTGATTTAGGCCCGGTTATGGTAACCGAAGCATTGAAAGCTTATAAAAACCACCTTAACCTTCACTTTGTATCCAATGTGGATGGTACACATATAGCCGAGACACTAAAAGCAGTTGATCCGGAAACAACATTGTTCCTTATTGCTTCAAAAACATTTACCACCCAGGAAACCATGGGTAATGCCCACAGCGCCCGCGACTGGTTTTTAGCTGCCGGTGCTACCGAAGCCGATGTGGCCAAACACTTCGCGGCCTTATCAACCAATGCAGCCGCGGTTGAAAAATTTGGTATCGATACTAAAAACATGTTCGAGTTTTGGGATTGGGTTGGCGGCAGGTACTCTTTATGGAGTGCTATCGGCTTATCAATCGCCCTCAGCATCGGCTTTGATAATTTTGCCGAACTGCTGGAAGGCGCCCATGCTGCCGATGAGCATTTCCGCACTGCAGAGTTTGAGCAAAACATCCCGGTTACCCTTGCCCTTTTGGGTATCTGGTACAATAACTTCTTTGAAGCTGAAACAAACGCTATTTTGCCTTATGACCAATATATGCACCGCTTTGCCGCCTATTTTCAACAAGGCGACATGGAAAGCAATGGCAAGCATGTTGACCGTAACGGCAAACATGTAGAATATTCAACCGGCCCGATCATTTGGGGAGAGCCTGGCACCAACGGTCAGCATGCATTTTACCAGTTGATTCATCAGGGTACAAAATTGATCCCCTGCGATTTTATAGCTCCCGCCCAATCACACAATCCACTTGGTGAGCATCACAATATGTTGCTGTCGAACTTTTTTGCGCAAACAGAAGCTTTGATGAATGGTAAAACCGAAGAAGTGGTTATTGAGGAATTAAAAGCCGCAGGAAAATCTGACGAGGAAATTGCAGCCATAGCGCCATTCAAAGTATTTGAAGGTAACCGCCCTACAAACTCCTTCCTGCTTAAAAAAATCACCCCTCGCAGCCTGGGTTCGTTGATAGCTATGTACGAGCACAAGATTTTTGTACAGGGCATTATCTGGAACATTTACAGCTTTGACCAATGGGGTGTTGAACTGGGCAAACAACTGGCCGGTAAAATCCTTCCTGAATTAAAAGACGATGCCGAGATCAGCAGCCATGATTCATCAACTAATGGGCTGATCAATTTGTATAAGGCATGGCGGTAAGCCCCCCGGCCCCCTGAAGGGGGAGCTTTTGATAGCTACATTAAATTATAAACAGAAAAGCCGCAAATTTGCGGCTTTTCTGTTTATAATTTTTGAGCAAATGCTCTTCCCTCTTTCGGAACCAGGGACTAATCCTTAAGCTCGTCACTATTTGAATAACTACCATTTATCGATGGTTTATCCGGAAAAGGGCTTTCATATTGCTCCGGGCCAAAAGATTCCCGTTCCTTAGGGCTATAACCATATTCATTCTCGCCGGGATTACCATCCTCAAACAGCAGCCAGAAAAAATAAAAAGGGATTATTTGCCACCATCCGCTTTTTCCAAGATCATGGCATCTTTTCGCTCCCTGCGACCAGGAAAACCATAGGAGTGGAATAAACACTAATAAAATTGCTTTAGGCCCATCGCCCGCTTCAGCTGATATCCTGATAGTTAAATAAGATATAACATAGATAATTAAACTGATGCCGTACTCAGTTCTTCTGATACGGCCGTTAAATGAAAAAAGATTTTTAAACATACATTATTTGATAAGGTTTCCCTAATGTATGTAAACGATTGATATGTTGAAAATTTATTTCTTCACAAACTTTACCCGGACTATCATAATGAATTTTGATTTGCATAGCTCTTTTATATCAGATCAAAATTCATTGTCGCCTCCATTTATGAGGCCGATCAGCAGCCATGATTCATCAACTAATGGGCTGATCAATTTGTATAAGGCATGGCGTTGATTTTGGCTAAAGCCGGATTTGCTTGCTGACTATCCGTTGGCTAAAGCCAACGGCAATGAATTTTGATTTGCAAGTTGTTTGCTTGTCCTGTTAATCGGAAAAGGTTTAAGTCAACCTTAATACTTGACATCCATTGACTGGAACCACGGCAATGAACTGGCAATTCAATTTCATTGCCGTCCCATTTATGGGACGGATTATAAAACGACAATGAATTTTGATTTGCAAGTTGTTTGCTTGTCCTATTAATCGGAAAAGGTTTAAGTCAACCTTAATACCTGAGATCCATTGACTGGAACCACGGCAATCAACTGGCAATTCAATTTCATTGCCGGCCCATTTATGGGACGGATTATAAAACGGCAATGAATTTTGATTTGCAAGTTGTTTGCTTGTCCTATTAATCGGAAAAGGTTTAAGTCAACCTTAATACTTGACATCCATTGACTGGAACCACGGCAATGAACTGGCAATTCAATTTCATTGCCGTCCCATTTATGGGACGGATTATAAAATGGCGTAATGTTGGCTTTAGCCAAATTAAACTATGCTTTAGAAATAGCCTTATTTTAGATAAATTTACCCAAACCATCACAAATATGTCTTTTGTAAAAATCTGGATCCATTTGGTATTCTCCACTAAGAACCGCAATCCCTGGCTCAAAAAAGAGTTCAGACACGATGTATACAAACACATTGCCGAAAATTGCAAAGAGAAAGAAATATTTCTACAAGCGATTAATGGATATACCGATCATGTCCATTGCCTTATCTCTTTGGGAAAAGACCAAAATATCGCCAAAATAACTCAGCTTATAAAAGGAGAATCATCATTCTGGATTAATAAGAATAATTTGGTTGATGAACAATTTAGCTGGCAGGATGACTACTTCGCCGTTTCGGTAAGTGAATCTCAGGTAGATACCGTTATTAAGTATATAAAAAATCAAGAGACCCATCATTCAAAAAAATCATTTGAAGATGAGATAAATGAGTTTATGACTAAATATGGATGGCAGGTTATAAAAGGATAACTATTGTTGGCTAAAGCCAACGGCAATGAATTTTTGATTTGCATAGCTCTTTTATATCAGATCAAAATTCATTGTCGCCCCAATTTATGAGACCGATTATTAAACATGATTCATCAACCAATGGGTTAATCAATTTGTATAAGGCATGGCGGTAAGCCCCCCGGCCCCCTGAAGGGGGAGTTTTTGATTAACATAAACAACAAAGGCCGGTTTCTTCGAAACCGGCCTTTGTTGTTTAAAATCTGCACATCTGGAATCTGCATATCTGCACATCAGTTCCCCCTTCAGGGGGTTAGGGGGCCAGGGCTAAACTTTACCTGGTATATTTTAGGCCACCTTTTACCGGTTACAAAAATGCGTTTGGTAGCGGCATCGTAGGCAATACCGTTAAGTACGTTATTGCTCCAATCGCGGCCGGCCGGGCGCTCCGATTCAGGGTACAGGTTTGTCATATCTATTTTTTGCTCTACAGCGCCTGTTTTGGGGTTAATAACCAGGATATCGTCCGTTTGGTAAACATTGGCATATAGCTTACCATCTATGTATTCCAATTCGTTAACAGAATCAATCTGGCCCTTGTCATCACATACATCAATAAATCCAATTTGCTGATACGTATCCTTATTTAAAAACCAAATACGGTTGGTGCTATCATCCATGTAAAGCTTTTTACCATCAAAGCACATACCCCAGCCCTCGGCGCCCACATTGTTGGGGAAGGTATTAAGCAGTTTAAGCGTATTTTTATCGTAAACCAAACCAACCTTGTTTTTCCAGGTAAGCTGGATAATTTTATCGCCGACAACAGACAGGCCCTCTCCAAAATAAGTACTGTCCTTCAACTTTACCTTTTTCAAAATTGTTCCGGTTTGTAAATCGACTTTAAGCAAGGCAGATCGTTGGTAATCACCTGTGCTTTCGTACATCACGCCATCAATATATTGTAATCCTTCGGTGTATAAGCTGGTATCATGCGGAAAAGTTTTTTCCACTTTATAAGTATAGCTTTCGGGGGCTTTGGCGGCTAATAACAGTATATTGGTGCTTACATCCTGGCTTTTGCCGTCATTGTAAACCCTGGCAGTAATTATCTTAATACCTAAAGGAATAGTATCTGTTTTTACGCTGATCCCGGACGTATCTTTAGCCAATCCCAGGCGGGTAGCTTCCATCATATATACTATCGAATCGGGTTTGGTATCTGCAGGTAAACCAACTTTTACTTTCACTTCGTCGCCTGCTTTGTAAGTAGTACCTGCTTCGGGACTTATGGTATAATCAGCGCCGTTATCTGCCGATTTTTCGCGACAGCCGTTACAACCAAATGCAAGCAATAAGCCCGCAGCAAAAATTACCTTTAATTTATTAATCTTCATAAGTTTAAGTTCCTGTCGGCCAAAACGCGTCTTCGATATGGTTTAGTATATAATTCTTATCCTTGTCGAACAAAATGGCGATAATATCAAACCGCACATCACCCTGGTGATTCATCAGGTAAATATATTCATCTGCAGCATCGGCCAGTAGTTTTTGTTTACGGGCATCTACAAAATCTTCGGGTAGGCCAAAACCTATTCCTGTACGGGTTTTAACCTCGGCAAATATAATAACCTTGTCTTTATATGCAATCAGGTCTATCTCGGCTTTACCATGGGTCCAGTTCTCGTCCAATATTTCGTAGCCAGAATTTTCCAGGTGTGTTTTGGCTAAAGTTTCGCCCGCGCGACCTAATTCAAGGTGTTGAGCCATTTATTTGATAATTACCGAACCTAAAAAGTCGGAGATACTTTTTTCAACTTTTTTCATCCGGATATATTGGTTTAGCAATATTTCCTGGTCTGCCTCAGTTTCGGCTGTTTTGAGTTCGGCACGCAGGCCATCAAGTATTTTCTCTACCTTATGCTTTTTAAGATGAAAAATAGCACCCAAAATGGTAGCCTTCATATTGGCCTGTTCATCGTTAATCATTATCCTGTGCATTTCGTACCAGTTCTCGCTCAGGGTGTATTTAGTAGTAAGCAGATCTATAGTAAGATCTACAATTCCTTTATCATGATGATGGATAAAATAATTATCCTCGGGCAGTACGCCATTTTCTACTTCCTGGCGGTATAACTCCACAAACAGTTTACAGGCTGTATGCTCAAAAGTAACATCCCCAAGTTCGGCAATCATAAACGGACCGATATAAGTATTAGCAATGCCATCCCAGTCAATCATTTTACTGCCATATAACAGCAGCAGCCGAATAATTTCCTTTTCTTGAAAATACTCCTGTTTAGTTTCCTTTATCTCGGGTTCATCAAAAAAGTTGGGCTCATCGGGTGGCGGCGATGAATACCTGGTGTTGTTTTGCTGTTGCTGCCCATCCTTTTTCGCCTTGGCCTGGCGCATTTTATTTAGTTCGGATAGCAGTGCCCGTTCATCTATCTGCAATATATAACTGCATTCTTTAATAAAGACTGATGCCTTGATAGAATCCGGGATCTTAGCAATACTCTCCACTATTTCGCGGATGATCTCGGCTTTCTTAATCGGGTCGTTACCCGCTTCTTTTAAAAGGATATTAGCTTTGTAAAGAATAAAATCCTTTTTATTTTCTTCAATGTGCTTTTTGAAAGCATTTGTGCCCACGCTACGCACATAGGAGTCTGGGTCATGCCCTTCGGGAAAAGAAACTACCTTTACGTTAAGGCCTTCTTCCAGGATCATATCCAGTCCACGTAAAGAGGCTTTGATCCCCGCCGCATCGCCATCATACAAAATGGTGATATTTTTGGTAAACCTGCTAATCAGCTTGATCTGTTCCACGGTTAACGACGTTCCCGACGAGGCCACCACGTTTTCAATACCGGCCTGCACTACCGAAAGCACATCGGCATAACCCTCTACCAAATAGCAGTTATCCTCCTCGCGAATGGCTTTCTTGGCAAAGTAAAGCCCATAAAGCACGTTTGACTTATGGTAGATCTCCGACTCGGGCGAGTTTACATACTTGGGTACGTTCTTATCTTTTTTAAGCGTACGGCCGCCAAAGGCAATCACCCGGCCGGTAAAGCTATGGATAGGAAACATTACCCGGCCACGGTAACGGTCATATAGCGTACCATTATCCCGCTTAACAGAAAGGCCGCTTTCTTCTAAAAACTGTGCCTGGTAACCTTCTTTTATGGCAGTACCGGTAAAAGCTTCCCATTGATCGGGAGAGTAACCAAGCTCAAATTTTTTTATGATATCGTTGCTAAAACCGCGCTCTTTAAAATAGCTCAGGCCAATACTTTTGCCTTCGTCTGTATCCAGCAGGCTTTCATGGAAGAATTTAGCTGCATAAGCCGTTACTATCATCAGGCTTTCGCGGCGTTGCTCTTCCTCGCGGTTCTCTGGCGCTTCAACAGTTTCTTCAACCTCGATGCTATATTTTTTTGCCAGCCACTTAAGGGCTTCGGGATAACTGAACTTTTCCAGTTCCATCAAAAATGTAACCGCAGAGCCGCCTTTGCCCGACGAGAAATCTTTAAAGATCCCTTTAGCCGGCGAAACTGTGAATGATGGTGTACGCTCGTTTACAAATGGCGACAGACCTACATAATTGGCTCCGCGCTTTTTTAACTGCACAAACTCCCCTATCACCTCCACAATGTCGGTGGCTTCCATAATACGGTCGATGGTGGATTTTATGATCATATGCTAAAATGCAAATGTAGGGCAAATCATCAATTGATATTTAACAAACGTTAAGATACAATTTTATTTAGTTGATTACGTGGCTTTAAAAATGTTACGGCAATCCCAGCAAGCACAATTGCACTGCCAATGATCTCGTTAAGCTCCAGTTTTTCGCTCAACAAAAACGATGCGAGTATCGCGGCGAAAACGGTTTGGCTGAGTAATGCAATGGAAACTTTGGTAGATTCCAGGTATCTTAACGAATAATTGATGGTGAGCCACCCCACAAGCTGGCATATCACCCCCATACCTACAAAGCACAGCCAAGCTTTAATTGAAAAATCAACAATGCTATTGCCCATAAAGCTATTGATGAGCCATAAAAAAACACTGGCACTCAGCATACTGTAAAACATAAAAGTAAACACATCTATACCCGCCATGATATTTTTTGAGATCATGATATACGCCGCATAAAACAAACTGGCCAATATGGCCAGCAAAATACCGGCGTTAAGTTCCAGGTGCAAAATATGCTCATAGCCAACCAATACCACCATCCCGGCGATAGCAATCACCGTGCCTATCCAGAATAATTTTCCCGAACTTTTTTTTAAAAGCAGGAAACTAAACAGCCCTACCCAAACCGGGGCAAGGTTGGCAATCAGCGTTGAAACCGTTGCACTGATCTTTAATAAAGAGAAATTCCAAACCGCCACATCGGCCGCGAATACTATACCGGCAGCTACTGCAATTAGCAGCTGCCGTTTTTCAATCTGTAGTTTCTTTTTAATAATACAAAAAGGCAGCAGGCAAAGCCAGGCTACAAATACCCTGTAAAATGCCGCCCCAATAGGCGATACCCCGGCAAGCTTTACAAATATCGGCGAAAACGAAATGCACAAAATGCCAATAACAAGGCTCAATTTGGGATTCATAAAAGCATTTAAATGAGGGGCAAACTTAAGCAAATAGGTTTTTAATATTTAGCTTGTTATACCTGTTACCTGCTTTTATTTTGATAAACTGTATCAAAGGTAATTGATGCTTCGTAAGTATAATAAAACCTTCTGACATGAAAAAATATATACTTATCACTGTTGTTATTATCCTGTTTTTTACTGCCTGCGGCAAAAAAGACTGCTGTGTTATACCAGGCCAACAGTTTATTACAGCTACAAAGAATAGCAGCCAATGGAGTGCCGACCCAGCAAGCAGCAATATGGTTCACGACACAGTTGCCATATTTGGTACCAATTTTAATACTACCATCGAAGAAACCCTGACCTTGCAATTTAAGGTTTCGGCACCGGGAAAATATGCTTTAAAAGGAGAACAGGCCCTGTATTACAATACAATAGGCCGGGATGTGATTACCAGCGAATATGAACTTGATGATACCTTTGCAAATACTGTTGAAGTTAAAAATTTTGACAAAGACAAAGGTATTATTGCCGGCACATTTAACTTAAAGTTTAAGCACACCTACCCCGCAGATAAACCAGCCAGCCTTCAATTTTTAAATGGCAAATTCAATGTAGCCTTGCATAAATAGGGAGCTATAAGTGGTATAAATAGGTAAATAATTTATAAATAAAGATGTAACGCCTACTTTTATATACATTTATAAAGCCACTTATCAATAACCTGCTGCCGTTTAGCTAACATGAAAAAAAACCTGCTTTTTTTACTTTTAGCAACCCCATTACTTTTTACATCATGTGCTAAAAAGAAATGCTGCGATTTTCCGGTAACTAAGGATTTTATTGTTGTGCAAAAAGCAGGTACGCAAGCGATGTTTAATCCTTTAAGTCTTACCATAGTGCAGGACACCTTCATCGTATCGGGCAGGAACAATGTGGCCGGGCAGGAAGAAACATTTGGCTTTAGAATAAGGTTAGACGGACTTGGTTATTATACCCTAAAAAGCAACGAGGGTTATTATCATGTAACCAAAGGCAATGAAATAGCAGGCAGGTATAAACTCAGCTCCACACATAGCAATACAGTAACTATTGTTTCGTATAACGCTAAAGACAAAATTCTACAGGGGCTTTTCGACTTTAAATATGTTAAAATTTATGACAACCCGGCAGGCAGCCAGCCGGATAGCATCAGCTTTTTAGACGGAAAATTCAAAGTATCATTACATAATTAATTGTATTTTTGCGGCTCTAAAAAATATACTTATATGAGTCAGCGCATAAAGATCAAAGCATTGCTGCAGAGCCAGCAAACCGATATTGATGTAACAGTTAAGGGATGGGTACGTGCCTTCCGCTCAAATCGTTTTATTGCTTTGAATGATGGCTCAACCAATAACAATATCCAGATCGTGGTTGATTTTGAAAACACCGATCCCGCCCTGTTAAAACGGATTACTGTTGGCGCCGCTATCAGCGTATCAGGAAAGCTTATCGCGTCTTTAGGTAAAGGCCAAACAGTTGAGGTTATTGCTGCTGATATTGAGATCCTGGGTGATAGCGATCCTGAAAAATATCCTATTCAGCCCAAAAAACACAGCCTGGAATTTTTAAGGGAAAACGCCCACCTGCGTTTTCGCACCAGTACTTTTGGGTCGATCTTCCGCCTGCGTAACAGCCTGGCATTCGCGGTGCACCAGTTTTTCCAGGATCGTGGCTTTGTTTACCTGCATACGCCAATCATTACCGCATCTGATGCGGAGGGCGCGGGCGAAACTTTCCATGTCACCAACTTCGACCTGGCCAATCCTCCAAAAACGGATACCGGCGAGGTTGATTTTAAACAAGACTTTTTTGGCCGCCCTACTAACCTTACCGTATCCGGTCAGCTGGAAGGCGAGCTGGGCGCTATGGCTTTGAGCGATATTTACACCTTCGGGCCAACTTTCCGTGCCGAAAACTCAAACACTACCCGTCACCTTGCCGAATTTTGGATGATAGAGCCCGAAATGGCTTTTTATGATTTGAATGACAACATGGACCTTGCCGAGGCCCTGCTGAAATATGTGATTAAATATGCTTTAGATAAAAATGCCGATGACCTGGAATTTTTAACCCAGCGACTGCAGGAAGAAGAAAAGCAGAAACCGCAGAATGAACGGTCGGAAATGACTTTGTTAGAGAAACTTCAGTTTTGTTTAGATAACGATTTTGAGCGCCTTACATATACCGAGGCTATTGAGATTTTAAAAGAATCGACCCCGAATAAAAAGAAAAAATTCCAGTACCCTATTGAAGGCTGGGGTACCGATCTGCAATCGGAGCATGAGCGTTACCTGGTAGAAAAACACTTCAAAAAACCGGTGATCCTTACCGATTATCCTAAGGCTATCAAAGCATTTTACATGCGCCAGAACGAGCCTGATGCCCAGGGCCGCGAAACCGTTCGCGCCATGGATATTCTTTTTCCGGGCATTGGTGAAATTGTAGGTGGCTCACAACGGGAAGAGCGTCTTGGTAAACTGGAGCAACGCATGGACGAAATGGATATCCCTAAAGATGAACTTTGGTGGTACCTGGATACCCGCCGCTTTGGTGCCTGCGAACATGCCGGTTTTGGTTTGGGCTTTGAGCGTTTGGTGCTGTTTGTTACCGGCATGGGCAACATCCGTGATGTGATCCCTTTCCCAAGGTTCCCGAAGAATGCGGAATTTTAATTGATTTTTGGGATTTTGCAGGATTAAAACGATTTTCCTTACAAAACACCATAAAAACTGTCATTGCGAGTATTCACCAGGATAATCCTGGAAAAAAAGGGGATGACGTGTAGGGTTTAACCCGAGCAATCGGCTTTGCATGCTGGCAACGACTCACCCCGGCTACGCTACGCTGGCCGACCCTCTCTTCAACTTCGTTGGAAAGAGGGTTTAAAACATTTTTATTTATTTTTCAAATCCCCTCTATGCGCGAAGCGGAGAGAGGGGTGACAAGCGCAGCGATGTCGGGGTGAGTCGGCTCGCCGCCATGCTGAGACAGCATTTCAGTTTATAGAATCATTAAAATATATACTGATAATCAGTAACTTACAACCATGTCATTGCGAAGAGGAACGACGTGGCAATCGCGAACTTAACAGGGCGGACTTGCGGAGCATGCGATTGCTTCGTTCCTCGCAAGGACATATTAATGTACAATCGCTTAAAGCCATGCCCATTATCGAACTCGACACCCATATCAATGCCCCTATTGCAAAGTGTTTCGACCTTGCGCGGAGCATTGATATGCATGTGGATTCGATGCAGCAAAGCGGAGAAACCGCCGTGGCCGGGCGCACCAGCGGCCTTATTGAGCTTGGCGAAACCGTTACCTGGCGGGCAAAGCATTTTGGAGTATGGCAAACCCTAACGTCCAAAGTTACCGAAATGGAATACCCCAACTACTTTACCGATGAAATGGTTGCGGGCGCTTTTAAAGCCTTCCGGCACGAACATTACTTTTATCCTGTTAATAACCAAACAATGATGAAAGACATTTTTATGTTCGACGCGCCCTTCGGATTTTTAGGAATTATAGCTAACTTCCTGTTTTTGGAACGGTATATGCGCAGGTTACTGGAGCAACGGAACGAGGTTATAAAACAAGTTGCAGAGACTTCCGCTCCCTGAAAGCAGAGTTGGAATGCTTTGATTTTATTGTGGTTCATAACCCCCAACCGTAATATCATTTTCAAATCGGTGTAATCATAAAATAATAGGTGTAATCATAAAATGACATTTAAATCAACCATTCTTATCATCCCTGGCCTCGGCAATTCGGGCCCCGAACATTGGCAATCAATCTGGGAACAGCAATTTGGCTTTATCCGTGTAGAACAGCAGGACTGGGAAACACCCGTTTGTGCCGATTGGATTAATACCCTTAACGACTATGTAAACCAATACAACCCTGCAGATATAATCCTGGTTGGCCATAGCCTGGCCTGTGCCACTATTGCTTATTGGGCTAAGGAATTTAACGTTGCCATAAAAGGTGCGCTCCTGGTTGCTCCCAGCGATACTGAAGCAGATACTTATCCCGAAGGCACTACCGGATTTTCACCTGTGCCATTAATAAAGCTACCGTTTAAAAGTATTACAGTGATGAGTACTAATGATTACTATGTACGCACAGAACGCGCACAATTATTTGCCGATAGCTGGGGCAGCAAGCTCATCAACATTGGTGATGCAGCGCATATCAACGCTTCATCGGGTTTAGGGAATTGGGAAAAGGGGCTGGAGTTTTTAAAGGAGTTGGATCAGCAATAATAAAAAAAGCCCTGCTGTTTATATATGACGGCAGGGCTTTTTTGTTATCCAGGTGTTTTTTTACCTGATTATATTAAACAACCTGCTCCACCTGATCTTGCCCAGGAATGATGCCTGGTCGTCGATACTCATCCAGATAAAGAGCGCCTTACCCACAATATGATCTTCGGGCACAAAGCCCCAGAAGCGTGAATCTTCGGAGTTGTGGCGGTTATCACCCATCATAAAATAATAGTTGAGCTTAAAGGTATAGCTATCGGCTTTTTTGCCGTTGATCAGGATATCTTTACCAACTACCTGCACCTTATTGCCTTCATAAATTTCAATAGCACGGCCATAAACCGGGAATGTTAAACTATCCAACTTAACCGTCCAGCCTTTTTTAGGCACTATGATTGGACCAAAGTTATCCGGGTTCCAAACAAAATTAGGGAAGTTTGGCGTAATTTTATAAGTCTGGTATTTTGCCGGATAAACAGCATAATTAGGATCAGGTGCCCCGGCTGGTGCAATTTCGGGGATAATCGATTTAATATTTGAATATCCTTTTAAAGCATTTGCAGAAGTTGCCGTTGTATTGGTTGTAAACTCATTAATCTTATCGCTACCTATATCCTGCAGGTGCAAATCGGCAATAAGCTGGGGGTTAATTGGTGTTCCATCATATTTAACCCTATAGGTCATTTCGCCGTTTACAGGCGTAGTTGCGGGTTTACTGTTTATAAAAACCGCTGCGTTAACAATACTTAATGTATCGCCGGGTATTCCCTGACAGCGTTTAATAAAATTTTCGCGTTTATCAACCGGCCTGTACAAAGGCGAATCGGCATCCATTGGGTAATTAAAAACCACAACATCGCCCTTTTTAATGTCGCTTAAGCCCGGTAAACGGTAATATGGCAGCTCAATCCCATCCCAATAGGCTTTGGTATTAATGAGCGGCATAGTATGGTGTGCAAAAGGAAATGCAAGCGGTGTCATGGGCAGGCGGGCCCCATAGTTTACCTTGCTCACAAACAGGTAATCGCCAATTAGCAATGAGCTTTCCATGGATGCGCTTGGAATAACGTAAGCCTCAATAAAAAGCGTACGAATCAGGGTAGCGGCTATCACCGCGAAAATAATAGCATCGGCCCATTCGCGTACGGGTGTTTTTTTTAGGGCTGTTTTATATTTCTCTCTGAATTCCGGGCTTGCCGACTTGCCCAGGTATTTTGTGTCCTTATCAAACCCCCACTTTGGTAAAAATATAAATGACAATGCCACGGCGCCTATATGATCAAGTAACGCAAACTTGCCGTACGATTTTACAAAATCAACAATAATCCCTATAAGTACCAGGATATTGATACCCGGCAGCAACATCAACGCCAGCCACCACAATGGCCTGCCGCTTAGTTTTAACATTACATAAATATTGTAGATGGGCACTATGCCTTCCCAGCCTGGCCGGCCGGCTTTTTCAAATAATTTGTATAGGCCTATATAAGGCAGTACTATCAATAATAAAACTCCGATTATAATATTCACTATATGCTATTTTTTATTTAATTAATGTATCCCTCTAAATAACCTGTTCCAGCGTATTTTACTTACAAATGACGCAGTACTATCAATACTCATCCAGGTAAATAAAGCCTTGCCTACCACATGATCTTCCGGTAAAAAGCCCCAGTATCTCGAATCGGTTGAATTATGGCGGTTATCACCCATCATCCAGTAGTAATTCATTTTAAAGGTGTAAGTATCGGCTTTTTTTCCATTTATAAAAACATCGTTACCTACTACTTTTACAGCATTATGCTCATAAATGGCAATTGCTCTGCCGTAAATGGGGAATGTAAGGCTATCGAGTTTAACCGTCCATCCTTTTTTAGGGATGATAACCGGACCAAAATTATCAACATTCCAGCCATACCGGGGTATGGGGCCTATTTTATAATCCGGATGCGATAGCGGGTATACAGGATTCAGATCATCAACCACACCTTTTATAGCAATATCCGGGGTAACCGATTTAATGTTCGAAAACGCTTTTAACTTATTGGCCGATGCTACAGTAGTATTGGTTTTAAAATCGGTATTGTTGATGAGCGCAATATCCGTTAAATGAAGCTCATTGATCAACTCGGGATTAATAGGATTGCCATCGGACCGAACCACGTAGGTCATTTCGCCGGTTGGAGAAGTTAGTTCGGGCTTGTTATTAATATACACCTGGGCATTGGCTAAACTCAATGTATCGCCTGGAGTACCCTGGCAGCGTTTAATAATATTTTCGCGCCTATCCACCGGGCGGTAATACGGCGAATCGGCCTCCATTGGCAGATTAAATACAACAACATCTCCTTTTTTAATATCACTAAAGCCAGGCAGGCGATAATATGGTAATTGTAAACCGCCCCAATATGATTTTATATCTGTATAAGGGATATTATGGGCAGTAAACGGTATGCCAATTGGTGTTATAGGCATACGTGCGCCATAATTCACCTTACTTACAAACAAATAATCGCCAATAAGCAGCGAGCTTTCCATCGATCCGCTGGGGATCACATAAGCCTCAATAAAAAGTGTACGGATAAGTGTTGCGGCTATAACGGCAAAAATAATAGCATCAGCCCATTCGCGAACAGGGCCCTTTTTCTTTTTTACCTTACTTGTATCTTTTTTGAAAATTTTCAAGGCCATTTCTTTGATGTACAAATTTCAAATGTGCAGGTATGCAAATGTGCAGATTTCAGATGTGCAGATATGCAGATTACAAATTTGTTTATTTTTTAAGTGAATATATTTATTAATTAACCCTAAGACTATCATGTAAACAATATGTTACCCGGTTAGATGTGCAAATGTGCAAATTTCAAATGTGCAGATTTCAGATGCTTTGTATAGTTCGCGATTGCGTCGTTCTCAACAATAACGACGGCCCCTTCATCTGCATATTTGCACATTTGAAATTTGCACATCTATCTTCTGCACATCTACTTTCTGCACATCTAAATTCTACTAATTAATCCAGCTCATCACCCGGTTCCATCTAATTTTATCGGCAAAAGGCGATGTTTTATCCCAGCTCATCCATACAAACAAGGCCTTGCCCACAATATGATCTTCGGGCACAAAACCCCAAAAACGTGAATCTAATGAATTATGACGGTTATCGCCCATCATCCAATAGTAATCCATTTTAAACGTATATGTATTTGTTTTTTTGCCGTTTATGCTGATAGTGTTCCCGTTAATCTGCAGTTTGTTGTTTTCATATACCTCGATGGCCCGGCGATAAATAGGCAACGTAAGGGTATCCAGTTTCATTGTCCAGCCCTTTTTGGGTATAATGATGGGGCCAAGGTTATCTACATTCCACCTGTGATTGGGATCATGCGGAAATACCTCAGGATCATAAACACCCCTAAATTGTATATCTGGCCTTACATACCTGATATGTGGGGCTTTCTTTAAAGCAAGTGCCGACTTCTTTGTCATATTTACCATGTAATCAACATCGGTAAACGCCTGGATATCCGACAAATGAAGATCATGTTGCAATTTAGGACTTATGGAGTTTCTATCAGCATTAACCATATACTGCATTTCGCCATGCGGCGGCGTAATGGCAGGTTTACCATTCACATATACCTGCGCACTAACCAGGCTTATTGTGTCGCCGGGAGTTGCCTGGCAGCGTTTGATATAGTTTTCCTGTTTATCAACCGGCCTGTAAAAGGGCGAATCGACTTCCATTGGATAATTAAAAACTACAACATCGCCCTTTTTAATATCATTTAAACCCGGCAGCCTAAAGTAGGGTAGTTTTAAACCATTCCAATAGGATTTTGTACCTACGTATGGCAGTTTATTATGTGCAAAAGGAAATGATACAGGAGTAATGGGCAGGCGGGGGCCGTAACTAAATTTACTTACAAACAGGTAATCGCCAATCATAAGCGAACTTTCCATTGAAGCCGACGGGATAGTATAGGCCTCGATAAAAAATATACGAATGATAGTTGCTGCCAATACTGCAAAAAAGATAGCCTCTGTCCATTCCCGTACCGATGATCTATGCAGGATGGATTGATATTTTTCATGAAAATCATTACTTGCAGACTGGCCCAGGTAAAGGGTATTTTTATCAAATCCCCACATTGGCAAAAAAACAAATGGCAAAATGATAGCCCCGGCTATATGGATCATTCTTGTTTTACCGAATGATTTAATGAAATCGATAGCTATACCAACCCCTATTATGATATATATACCCGGAATGAAGCACAGCAAAAGCCACCATAATGGCCGGCCACTTAGTTTCAGCATAATATACATACTGTAAATAGGTATGAGCGCCTCCCAGCCGGGCCGCCCTGCTTTTTGAAATAGTTTCCAAAGGCCGGCATGTACTAATATTAATAAAGGAGCTAATATTATATAAACCCCGATATAATCAGCTATCTCCATCTGCTATAAACCGGAAATTAGCATTTAAAATCAAACATGGCCTCAACCGAATAAAACCCTTTTTTATCATGAATCCATTCGGCGGCCAATACGGCGCCAAGGGCAAAACCATTACGATTATGGGCAGTATGCTTAAATTCAATGGTATCAACTTCCGAATCGTAAATTACGGTATGCGTACCCGGCACACTGTCTATCCGCATAGATTCTATCAGCAATTGGTCGGGCAGAACACTTTCATCGTCCTTATTATCATCGGTAGTTAAAACATTCACCCAGTCTGTTTTTGATTCCAGGTTATCAATAATGCCTTCGGCAATGGTTATGGCTGTTCCACTTGGGGCATCCAGCTTTTGAATGTGATGAATCTCCTCAACCTGCACATCATAATAAGGATAATTGTTCATCACCCGGGCCAGCATCCTGTTGATATGGAAAAATATATTAACCCCAACGCTAAAGTTGGTAGCATACATCAATGCGTTGTTACTGTCTTCGCATAATTGTTTTATCTCGTCCAATTTATCGTACCAGCCTGTGGTACCCACCACAACCGGTACACCCGCATTAAAGCAATGCTCAATATTGGCCAACACCGATGCCGGCATGGTAAACTCAATTACAGCATCGGCCTTTTGCAGATTTTCGGCAGTAAGCTCATGCTGATTTTCATGATCAATAGTTAAAACAATTTCATGTTTGCGGCTTAGGGCTATCTTTTCGATGATCTTGCCCATTTTTCCATAGCCCAGTAACGCTATCTTCATTTTTAATATTTATTGAATTAACAGCTAAGATATAAATGTGCTGTTAAAACGTAAAGGTAACTTTTATACCCGGAATATAGGAACCAAACGCACTTTGAGCATAAACAGGCTGATTAATAACGCTTGGCGCAATCCGCATAGAAAAATTATTATCAACCGAATAAGCATTTATAAATTTTGCGTCAATATAAGCATCAATAGTTTGTATTCCCCATGCCCCCAAAATACCCAATATACTTAAATCGCGGTTGCGGCGATAGCTATCAAGCGCATCAAATATATTTTGTTGGGGCACACCGGCGTTTTTATATGCTATATACTCTGCATAATACTTATCGGTTGCTTTGGGTGTTACCCCGTTTTCATAATAATGTGCCAGTACGTTAAATTGATTATAATACTTCTGGTTAAAGATCACGGCTGATGCCAATAAGCCAATACCTCCATAAACGATAGGAACTTTCCACCAGCGGTGATTGTAAAGCTGCCCCCAGCCCGGCACCATCAATGAATGCATTACTGCTTTATGCGGACTGTGGGTACTATCAGGATGGTATTCTTTCTCCTTTTTTATAGGCGGCGCAAATGAACCCGGGGCCGTGCCCGATGCTTTTTTAAAAGTATCCTTTTTAGTTACCGATGCCGTATCTGCCTTTTGCTGCGCTTTGGCAGTAAAGGTAAAAGCCGTTAACATCCCAATAATTAACAAATATTTATACATTTATTATCAAGTATTAAGTAAACAGCAAACGGCTAATATTACAATAACCGCCCAGCTTTTACCTTATTACAAAGGTAATTTTTATCCCCGGATTACGCACCACATATCAGCTTGTCTGTCAACTGAAGAATTACCATCTAACCTGGTACATCTTAACTTGTTTACAACAAAATTATTATGGCTTATGGATAGCTAATAAATACAAAAACCGCGCATAACTTACTATTCGCGGTTTTTAGTTAATAAATATGGTATTGGCATTTTACCAATCCAGCATCTCAAGAATACGACCGAGGTCATCTTCTGACAGGAAAGGAATTTCAATTACCCCATTACCTTTATTACCTACCTTAAGCGTTACCCTTGTACTAAACTTTGAAGCCAGGTCGTCCTGAATTTTTTGCAGTTGGTATGATACCGGCTCGGGTTGTTTGCCCTCTTTTTTTACCGGTGCCTTTTGCATATCCCGAACTAATTCCTCAACCTTACGAACTGATAAACCTTGCTGAATAATATGCTGATGTAAATATAATTGTTTGGCAGGGTCATCAATAGTAATAAGCGCCTTGGCGTGGCCCATGCTAAGTGCACCATCGCGGATGGATGCCTGGATACTTGGCGGTAATTTTAATAAACGTAGGTAGTTGGTAACTGTCGAACGGTTTTTACTCACCCTGTCGCCCAGTTCTTCCTGTTTCAGGTTACATTCTTCAATCATCCGCTGAAAGCTGAGGGCTACCTCAATGGCATTCAGGTTTTCGCGCTGAATGTTCTCTATCAAGGCCATTTCCAGCATCTGCTGATCGTTAGCTGTACGTACATAAGCCGGTATCTGGGTTAACCCAGCCAGTTTTGATGCACGAAAACGGCGCTCGCCGGATATCAGCTGGTATTTATGCGCATTGATACGCCTTACAGTTATTGGCTGTATAAGCCCTTGCAATTTAATTGAATCGGCAAGTTCATTAAGGGCCTGCTCATCAAAGTCGGTACGGGGCTGAAATGGATTAACTTCAATTTCACTCAGGCGGATCTCATTAACCGAACCCAGGCTGTTAACCTCGGCGGCAGATGTTGATGCTTCCTGTTGTTTGCTTTTATTTTGATATGGTTGTACGTTTACAGAATCATTCAACAGCGCACTTAATCCTTTGCCCAGGGCATTTCTTCTTTCACTACTCATTTACTTATACTGTTGCTGTTGCCGTTGCTGCTTCGCTTTTTACAAGACCATTCTTTTGAATAATTTCGCGGGCCAGGTTTAAATAATTAATTGCCCCTTTACAGGTGGCATCGTGCATAATAACCGATACGCCAAAGCTTGGCGCCTCGCTTAAACGGGTATTACGCTGTATAATGGTATCAAAAACCATATCTTCAAAATGCGTTTTCACCTCATCAACCACCTGGTTGCTCAGGCGCAGGCGCACATCGTACATGGTTAACAATATACCTTCAATCTCTAATTGCGGGTTAAGGCGCGATTGTACTATTTTAATAGTATTTAACAATTTACCCAAACCCTCCAGTGCAAAATACTCGCACTGTACAGGTATTATTACCGAATCTGCGGCAGTTAAGGCATTAATAGTTATTAAACCCAATGAAGGCGAACAATCAATAATAATAAAATCGTATTCATTGCGCACGGCTTCAAAAACCTGTTTCATTTTATACTCGCGGCCGCTCAGGTTAATCATCTCAATTTCGGCACCTACCAGGTCAATATGAGCTGGCAGCAGATCAAGATTCGGGGTTTCCGTTTTCTGGATCGCCTCATGAGGATCTACCTGGTTAATGATACACTCGTATATACTGTTCTTTATATTACGGGGGTCGAAACCTATTCCAGATGTTGAGTTAGCCTGGGGATCAGCGTCAACCAATAATGTTTTAAAATCTAGTACGGCCAAACTTGCAGCCAGATTTATAGATGATGTAGTTTTTCCTACGCCACCTTTCTGGTTGGCTAAAGCAATAATTTTACTCATTCTATACGTTCAAAATTTGATATTATAATGATTTACAATAACGCAAAGTAGGTTCAGAAATTTCTACTTTCGTAAAGTTTTAATCTGGTGATAAAGATACGAAATTAAACAATTAGGAAATCCACAGGTTTAGTCAATTTACAAACATAATTAGTTATTGATTTACTGAATTTATTGAATTATTGATTGATGAATTAGCGATGCAATGCTAAAAGTCTTATCATATTTAAATAACTCTCATATTCAATAGTTTAAGCATTAAACGATCTGTCGTTCAATAATTCAATAAATCTATAATTCAATAATTATACATGATTACTATAATAGCATCAACCAACCGACCAGGCAGTTCAACATTAAAGATGGCTAAATATTACCAGGAGCAACTGCGTGAAAAAGGTATTGAAGCAAATTTGCTATCGTTAGAAGAATTACCGCCAAACCTGTTGCAAACAGACCTTTATGGTAAAAGAAGCCCGGAATTTGCCGCCATTCAAAAGCTTGTAACTGATACCGATAAATTTATTTTTGTGATACCAGAATATAACGGCAGCTATCCGGGTGTGCTAAAGGTATTTATTGATGCCTGCGATTTTCCCGAAAGCTTTTATGATAAAAAGGCCGCGCTGGTAGGCATATCATCGGGCAAATATGGCAACATACGGGGGATAGATCATTTTACCGGTGTTTGTCATTATGTACATCTTAACGTAATGTCGCTAAAGCTGCATATAGCTGCCATCCATAAAGAATTTGACGGAAATAGCCAGCTGTTAACTGCCGATACATTAAAGTTCACCAACGAGCAGATAGATAAATTTATATTGTTTTAATAATTTTAACGATTGAAGGCGATTCCACCAATTGGAGTTTCCTTTATCATTGCTCCAAAAGTCCTTGTTCCTATTTCACAATTAATACCCATCCTGATAGTTTGGGCATGCCATTTTTAAGATCTATAACATAATAATAAGTACCTGCTGGTAATACCGCGCCATTGTAGGTGCCTTTCCATGGGGTTGCATAGCCTATACTTTTAAATACCTGTCGCCCATAGCGGTTAAATACTGTTAATATACTTTCGGGGAAAGTTTCAAGGGGCTCAATATCCCAAACATCATTATACCCATCGGCATTGGGTGAAAAGGCAGTTGGTATAATTATTTTATGATAAACTTTTATAAAAACACTACTGGTATCCTCCCCGCAATTTTGTAATGAGCTTGCTTTAAGGTGATAAGTTATATCGCTGCCAGGGGTGGCAACCGGGTTAAGCACATTCGGATCACTCAGCCCGGTTGTGGGAGTCCAGCTGAAAATATTGGTATTTTGAGCAGTCGCGTTCAACATTACCGACTGGCCCTCAAATATTTTTTTATTATCCCCCGCATTAGCTAACGCCTTTCCTAATACATTTACGGTTACCGTTTTGGTATCAAAACAATTGTTAGCATTGCCCACTGTAACCGTATAAATTGTAGTATCGACGGGGTTAGCAGTTGGGCTGGCCGATGTGGGATCTGATAAACCTGTTGCCGGGCTCCACCTGTAACTCGTAGCTCCTGGCGCCGAGGCGCTGATGACTGTCGAATTCCCTATGCAGATAGTAGCGGTGCTGCTAACTGTACTTACCGGCTTTAAATTGACAGTAACCGGGAATGTGTTTGAGGGAATAGTACAGCCTCCTGCCGAGGTTACATCAACAGAATAATTACCTCCGGCTGCCGCGGTAATATTTTCGAACAGCAGTGGGTTTTGGTTTTTGTTGACTGAGGTTATTCCCGGCCCATGCCATTCATAAGCTACACCTCCAACAGCCTGTATAGATAATGCGCTGCCTTCACATACACTTTGCGAACCGATATCGGGCACCTGGGGATAGGGGTTTACTGTTATAGTTAGCGGCTCAGAAAACACGCGGCAGTTTGGCGAGCTTATATTTGATCCCCCGGCAGCAGCCAGGCGATACTGATAAACATTTAAATTATTATCAGATAAGGTAAATGTATAATTATCGCCGGTTTCGCCTGCAATATCCACCCATCCATTACCATCGCTTTTATTTTGTTGCCACTGCCTTTTAGGGTTGGTATAACCATCTCCTATTTTTGATTTTATGGTATATGATTTGGTTTCGCCAACACATTGGTTCCGGGGTTGATTGGCATCTATAGTAGTAAAACCAGTTTGTATAATTGGCCCGCAAGCCCTAAAATTAATGTCGTCAAGCAGCAGATCATTACCTCCGCCACCGGGCGCTTCATTGGTCATTTTTAAAACTACCTGGCTGGTATTTGGCGGAGTTTTAAAAAAGAAACTTTTCCTGATCCAATCACCGGGGTTTTGCGAAGGTGGTATAATTCCGGTAACAAGAGAATCCAGTACCGTTCCGTCAACAGTTTCTATGGTGAATTTAATATTAGGTTGTATAGTGGCAACAGCACTACCGCTTACGCTTACCAGGTTAAATATATAAGCCGAAAACTCATAGGTTGTATTTTCGCACAATACGGCAGGAGTTGTTTTAGTAAAAAAAATGCTTGGCGTGTATGATGCGTTGATCATCATCATGTAACCATTGGGACCCCCGGTGTGGTCATGTGTTACGTTCTGCCATGCTTCAGGGTGGCAATTACCGGTAGCGCCGCCGTATATATTGGTAGCATTTACAATTGTGTACGAGCCATCATTAGGGCAGTAGCTGCTAAACGACATGTTGGTTATCCCCACCGGCAAGGCATTACCCGGATTTGGGCCCGATCCAAAAGTTTCACTTATAACGGGATCGCCCAAACTGCCCTCACAGATTTGAGCTTTAACCCTGGTAAAAAACAGGGGAATAATTAGCAGTAAAAATAATTTCAGGGTATGCGGCCGCATTAATCGATTTAACTCAAAAGTTACTTTCCAAAAATATATCTTTTTATTGATGAATGGGCATAATCGGCACATAAATACATCAAATCCAAATACTTAAAACCAGGCTGTTGTCAAAAATACACTATGAATTAAAAAAAGTTAATTAGTAGACGAAGCCGCTATATTAAAAATGCAAAGTTTAGAGATTGCCATTCCCGAAACAAGTTAAATTCTGTATCCCGATTTTGACAACTGTTATAACGGCTATATTAGGTTTTAGCGGGCCTTCTTACTCCCGCTTATAATCCTTATGCACTATCAAAAAGCTCGCACGCTCTTCTTTGTGGAAAGGAATATTCCAGTTGCCCTGGTATGTGATTTTAGTGGGTAGCAGCTGGTTGTTAAAGTTATTAAGCTCGATGTTCATTTGCACATTAAAATCGAAAAACATATTGCTGAATTTCATGTCGATGTAGCGGCCAAGGATTTCAAATGAGCGTTCATCAAAAATGGTGGTCATTTCCTTGATCATAGTATCGCCATCCGATGTACTTGGTTTACATCTTACCTTAAAACGATAAACAGGTATGGTATCTAGGTACTTGCCGCGGGCAAATTCATAGTAGTAAAACTCACGCATATCTTTGGAAAATATCTCTGTCTTGCTACCAATAAACGGGATCCCTTTTACCTTGCGGCCGGGCGTGAATATCAGTGTTTTCAGTTTATCTTTATAGCTCTCGTTCTTACCGCCAGAGCCCGGCAGCGCATCACCCTTAACAAAATCGGAGTTATAGGCATTCTGGAAAATAAAATCGAACATTTCTACCGTGTACAGCTGGTACTTGCCATTCTTTTTATAAACAGAACCGCTGTCCTGTTTGGCAAAATATTCTATTTTATGCTGACCGACAACGTTACTATGGCGTAACTTGCGGTAAACTTTCCCATCAACTTTGTTTTTTTTATCGTAAGTGTAAATGCGGTTCTCGGCAGTAAAGGCATAGGTTTTCATGTTTTGAAAAGCCTTATAAAAACTGGTATCGGCCATTACGGCATCTATAAAATCCTGCGCATTTAATTTATGTGAGCGAATATCAACCAACGAATCGATAACAATGGTGCGGATAGTATCGGGGTTAAAACGGTTAATTTGCTGGCCAAAGATTACGCTGCTGACAATTGTGAAAGCACACACTAATAATATTTTCTTCATCACGCTATTGACGTTCTACCAGTAGAACCCGTTATAATATTTAAAACGCAAAGTCATCCTGAACTTGTTTCAGGATCCCACAGGCCCCCCGGTCGACTTAATGCAACGCATCTTGCTCGCGGGATGCTGATCCTACCAGTTGGCGGATGGCATGACGCCTGTTAATTTAAAGTCCGATGTTAATTCCCAAGCTGCTTAATAGCCAGGTAGGCCATTAAGCCTGTACTTATTTTAAAAGCGTCTTCCTCTACATCAAAGGTAGGTGTGTGTACTGATGACGTGATACCGCGCGCCTCGTTACGGGTACCTAAGCGGTAAAAGCAACTATCTGCTGCCTGCGAGTAGTATGCAAAATCTTCTGCAGCCATCCAGATATCCAAATCG
Organism: Mucilaginibacter sp. P5_A6; assembly: GCF_056400585.1. Taxonomy (NCBI): domain Bacteria; kingdom Pseudomonadati; phylum Bacteroidota; class Sphingobacteriia; order Sphingobacteriales; family Sphingobacteriaceae; genus Mucilaginibacter; species Mucilaginibacter sp. P5_A6. Next base: position 169,707 of record NZ_JBFUKZ010000006.1, read on the forward strand.
AGTACATTCTCTTTACCTAAGTAATCCTCGGCGTGGCCGCGGGTGGCATGGGTTAATACTTCTTCGTTGATCAGGAACGGATAACCGCGCATAATATTAAAATCGCAGCTGCCGCCCATGCTTTCGGCCATGCCTTCGGCCATTTTCTTCATACGTTTGTGGGCCTCTTCCCTCCATTTTTCGTCCATGGTGCGAAAAGTTCCTTCCAGGTAAACCTCATTAGGGATCACGTTGGTAGCGCCGTTGGCAATTACCTTACCAAATGACAATACCGAAGGGCTTTTAGGATCGGCAAAGCGGCTTACCACCTGTTGCAGGGCGGTTAGTATATGGGCAGTAATAATTACCGGGTCGATATTTTGTTGCGGCTGGGCGCCGTGACCACCTTTACCTTTAACGGTAACATACAACTCATCAGTTGAAGCCATGTATTTGCCGGCACGGAACCCCACTTTACCCGCCTCTATCAAAGGCATCACATGCTGGCCTAATACGGCCTGTGGTTTTGGATTTTCCAGTACGCCCTCTTTTATCATCAAACTGGCGCCGCCGGGAAGTTTCTCTTCGGCCGGTTGAAATATCAGCTTAATTGTTCCACCAAACTGGCTTTTTAGTTCGGTTAAAATACGGGCAGTACCTAACAATGATGAGGTATGCGCATCATGACCGCAGGCGTGCATTACCCCAACGTTTTTTGATTTGTAAGGCACATCATTAGCTTCGGTAATTGGCAAAGCATCCATATCGGCGCGCAGGGCCACTACTTTATCAGATGGCAGGTCGCCTTTTATCAGGGCGACTAACCCGGTATCTGCCATTTTTTGGTACTCCAAACCCAGCTCTTCCAGCTTATTGGCTACAAAAACAGAGGTTTGTAACTCATGGAACGATAATTCGGGGTTGGCATGCAGGTGGCGGCGGTTGGCTACCACATCATCAAATATTTTTTGGGACAGGTCCTGTATTTTTTCTTTAATCATCGTTGGCATCAGCTTTAGGTAGATTTATTTTTTCGGATATGATAAAAAGGCTCGGAAACAAGGCCCGGAGTTCCTGCATCAGTTTTTGGGCTTCCAGGCGTGTTCTGAAATCACCAGCGCGAACTTTAAAATTAGGTTCGCTGTAAAGGATATAGGTACGCAGTTCGGGGTATTCCCGTTGCAGTCTGGCCTGGGCACTGTAAGCTTCCTGCCGGCTCGATCCGCTGAAGAACTGCACCCGGTAACCATAGGATGATGATACACCGGGCGGTACACCGGTTTCTTTATTTAAAGTAAAGCGTCTGGCTATCAACGTATCAACGAGGGGGTCTTTTACCACTTCAACCTTACCACGGGTTTGCGCAAAAATTTGGCCGGAGGCAATTATCAGCATAAAAAAAAAGCAGAATTTGATGAAGGCTGGTTTAGCTTTTTGATCAAATACTGCTTTTTTCATGGTTACTATAATTAGAAACCGTCATTGCGAGGAACGAAGCAATCCCCGATTTACAGAGCGGATCTGCATAGTTAGGGATTGCTTCGTACCTCGCAATGACGTGGTGTTGTTATTCTTTTTTTACACCTCCCCTTCAGGGGAGGCCGGGTGGGGCTTCTTAATTCTGCCCTACTCCGTGGCAGTTTTTATATTTTTTACCGCTACCACAAGGGCAAGGGTCGTTACGGCCAATTTTTTGCTCAACCCTTACAGGTGTAGCTTTCTGCTGCTCACGAAAATCATCCATCGGGATGCCGTTAACTTCGTTTACCAGCTCGGCTTTGGTGGTTTTCATTTTACGCAGATCAAGCTTTGGCTGCGGTTTTGCTTCTTTCACCTCTTCTGCTTGTTGCTGAACCGGGATTCCTCCCCTGAACAGGAAGCTTACTATTTCCTTATTCACATTGGCTAACATGCCACGGAACAGTTCAAAAGCTTCAAACTTATAAACCAATAACGGATCCTTCTGCTCATAAACCGCGTTCTGTACAGATTGTTTTAACTCATCCATTTCACGCAAATGCTCTTTCCAGGCGTCATCAATCAGGTAAAGGGTAACGTTTTTCTCAAATGATTTAAACACTTCATGCCCTTTGTTATCAACCGCTTTTTTAAGCGGAACAGAAACCTGGATACCATGAATACCATCGCTAAACGGAACCACAATGTTTTCTACATACTGGCCGCGGGTATCATAAACGTCTTTTAATACAGGATAAGCCTGTGCAGAAACTGCATCGCCCTTACGTTTGTAAAAATCCATCACCGTTTGGAAGCTGTGATCAACCAGGGCGTTGATAGAGTTGGCGCCAAATTTATCAGCATCAATCTCCACATCAACAGAAAACAGGCGAATCATTTCTAAAGTAAAGCCTTCGTAATTGTTAGCCTCCTTATATTCGGTAGTGATATCCTCAACCACATCAAAAATGGTATTGCTCAAATCAACATCCAAACGTTCGCCAAATAAAGCATTTTTACGTTTGGTATAAACAACGGTACGCTGTGAGTTCATCACATCATCGTATTCCAGCAAACGTTTACGAATACCAAAGTTATTTTCTTCTACTTTTTTCTGTGCACGTTCAATGGATTTAGAGATCATGGAATGCTGAATAACTTCGCCTTCCTCGATTCCCATACGTACCATCAGGTTCGAGATTCGCTCCGAGCCGAATAAACGCATCAGGTTATCTTCCAACGATACAAAGAACTGTGAAGAACCCGGATCACCCTGCCTACCGGCACGACCACGTAACTGCCTGTCAACACGGCGGGATTCATGGCGTTCGGTACCTACAATGGCCAAACCGCCTGCTGCCTGTACACCTGCACCCAGCTTAATATCAGTACCACGACCGGCCATGTTGGTAGCAATGGTTACTGTACCCGCCTGGCCGGCTTCGGCCACAATATCGGCCTCTTTCTGGTGCATTTTGGCATTCAGTACGTTATGTTTAATACCGCGCAGCTTAAGCATACGACTTAATAGCTCAGAAATTTCTACCGATGTAGTACCCACCAGTACCGGGCGACCGGCTTGTGTTAGTTTCACAATCTCATCGGCAACGGCATTATATTTTTCCCGGATGGTACGGTATACCAAATCCTGCCTGTCCTCACGGCTAGCGGGGGTATTGGTTGGTATTTCTACCACATCCAGTTTGTATATTTCCCAGAATTCACCGGCTTCGGTAACGGCAGTACCCGTCATACCGCAAAGCTTGTGGTACATCCTGAAGTAGTTTTGCAGCGTAACTGTTGCAAATGTTTGCGTGGCATCCTCTACCTTCACATTTTCTTTAGCTTCAATTGCCTGGTGTAAACCATCAGAGTAGCGGCGACCATCCAATACACGGCCTGTTTGCTCATCAACAATTTTCACCTTGCCTTCGTCCAAAATGTATTCGGTATCTTTTTCGAACAAGGTATAAGCCTTTAATAACTGGTTAACCGAGTGGATCCGTTCAGATTTGATAGAGAAATCGCGCATCAGCTCATCCTTACGGGCAATTTTTTCTTCGGTGCTCAGGGTTGATTTTTCAATCTCAGCAATTTCGGTGCCTACATCAGGCATCACAAAGAAATGTGGATCCTCGCCGGATGAGGTGATCAGTTCGATACCTTTTTCGGCAAGTTCAACCTGGTTGTTTTTTTCGTCAATAACAAAGAACAGTTCGGCATCTACCTTAGGCATATCCTTACCCTGATCCTGCATATAGTGGTTCTCTACCTTTTGCAGGGTACTCCTGTTTCCGCCTTCACTTAAAAATTTTATAAGCGCCTTGCTTTTGGGTAAGCCCCTGTAGGCCCGCAATAAAGCCAAACCACCACCCTCTGCGTCGGTATTACCATCGTTAATCGCTTTTTTGGCTTCGTTTAATACGGTGTTTACATAAGCTTTTTGTGCGTTAACCAAACGTTCAATGCGTGGTTTCAGCTCATAAAACTCATGCTCATCACCACGTGGGATAGGGCCAGATATAATTAAAGGTGTACGGGCATCATCAATTAAAACTGAATCGACCTCATCCACCATTGCATAATGCAGTTTGCGTTGTACCAACTCTTCGGGGCTACGTGTCATGTTGTCACGCAGGTAATCAAAACCAAACTCATTGTTAGTACCAAAGGTAATGTCTGCAAGATAAGCAGCGCGGCGTTCTTCAGAATTTGGCTCATGTTTATCAATACAATCAACTGATAAGCCGTGGAACTCATATAAAGGGCCCATCCACTCACTATCCCTGCGTGCCAGATAGTCATTCACCGTTACGATGTGTACTCCCTGGCCAGCCAATGCGTTCAGGTAAGCAGGCAGTGTAGCTACCAGCGTTTTACCTTCACCTGTTGCCATTTCGGATATTTTACCCTGGTGCAAAACTATACCACCTATAAGCTGTACATCGTAATGAACCATGTTCCAGGTAACCTCGTTACCAGCAGCAAGCCAGGTATTCGCGTGAAATGCTTTTTCGCCTTTTATAGTAACATTGCTTTTACTTGCGGCAAGATTACGATCAAACTCGGTTGCAGTAACTTCAATGGTTTTATTTTCAGAAAAGCGCTTAGCAGTTTCTTTTACAACCGCGAAAGCTTCTGGCAATATATTGATCAATATGTCTTCCAGTTCTTTGTTACGGTCTTTTTCCAGCTTATCAAGTTGAGTATACAGATCAACTTTTTCGGCTACATCCATATCAAGTTCGTTTTCGGTACGATCTTTTATAGCCTGAATCTCGCTGTCGATGCCCGAAAGGCCTTCGGCGATGGTTTGTTTAAAACCTATTGTTTTAGCTCTAAGCTCATCATTACTGATGTTATCGAGTTTTGCAAATTCAGCCTTTACTTTTTCAACTATCGGCTTAATACTTTTTACATCCCGTTCTGATTTGCTTCCAAAAAGCTTACTGATAAAATCTAACATATTATTTTGATATGATCCTACAAACTCAATAATTACGCCACAGCGACAATTAGAGCCATATTGACAGGCAAAGGTACGAAACCCCCTCTAAACGGCGAAGCTTCATGAGCATCAATATCAATTAATTAATTACATAGCGAATAATCTCTCCCGGGTTGGTGAGACTTTAATTTTTCAGAAGCTTATTGGACCTGGTTTTATTAAGCCTTCGCTTTTAGAGAGGGGTGGGATGAGGCTAAAGCAGTGCCAGCACATCCACTTTATCCTGCCCTAACTGCATCTTAAGTTCATCAAGCGATGCAAACTTCACATCCCCGCGAACATAGTGATGAAATTCCATTTTAATGGGCTGATTGTAGATCTCCCGATCAAAATCAAATATGTTTACCTCGATATTGCGGGTAAGGCCATTTACCGTTGGGCGGCTGCCAATGTAGGCCATGCCTTTGTAGGTTTCGCCGGCAATAATTACAGTTACGGCAAAGATCCCATCGGATGGGATGAGTTTATATTTTTCTTCTACTACGATATTGGCTGTTGGATAACCTAATTGTCTGCCTATCTGGTCGCCGCGGATCACTTTACCGGTAATAAAGAAAGGGTAACCTAAAAAGGCATTTGCCAGGTCGATCTGGCCGTTTAACAGCGCCGTTCTGATGCGGGTTGAGCTAATGGCGACCTCATTGATATCCTGTTCAGGGATCTCTACAACATCAAACCCGTAAACCGGACCAAGTTTTAACAGATCATCCAGGCCACCCAGCCGGTCTTTACCAAAGCGATGATCGTACCCTATCACTATTTTTTTTGTGCCGATCTTGTTTACCAGCACATCACGGATGTAACCTTCGGCAGTTTGGTTACTAAAATCTCTTGAAAATGGAGTGATGATCAAATGATCTACGCCCAATTGCTCCATCAGCTGGGCTTTTTCGGTAATAGTGGTTATCAGCTTCAAACTTTCATCCTCGGGATGCAATATCATCCGTGGATGCGGAAAGAAGGTAAGAATAACAGTTTCGCCATTGATCTCGCCGGCAAGTTCTTTTATACCTGCAATAATTTTGCGATGGCCAATATGTACCCCATCAAATGTACCGATGGTGACAACCGCATTTTCTATCGCTGTAAATTCATCAATATTGTGATATATCCTCATTTTATGAGTAAAACGCAAATTTAGTTTTTTAATCTACCCGGCTATACCCGGCATAATATTTTGACCGGGAAATGGTTAATGATCAACCCTTATCATCTACCGGCTCAACCGGCGCTTTTAAAGTTCTGATCATATTTACCAGTTCCATCACTTCCCAAGCATCATCTATCCGGTAATTTCCGCTCCGTGTACGCCTTAATTTGGATAAATAAGCCCCGTTATTTAAAGCTGCTCCAAAGTCGTTCACCAGCGAACGGATGTAGGTCCCTTTACTGCACACCACCCTGAAATCAACTTCCGGCAATTCAATGCGTGTTAGCTCAAACGCGCTGATGGTTACGTTACGCAGGCGCAGTTCAACTTCCTCACCCCGACGGGCCTTTTCGTATAAACGTTCGCCATCAATTTTTATAGCCGAATGCGCGGGTGGATATTGCTGAATATCCCCGATAAACCGTTCGCAGTTATTACGCAGCTGTTCCCCGGTAAGTTGGCTGATGTCGAATTTATTATCGACGTCCGTTTCCAAATCGTATGATGGCGTGGTTGCGCCAAGCACCATAGTGCCGGTGTATTCCTTTTCTTCGGCCTGGAAAGTATCAATCTGCTTGGTCATTTTACCGGTACAGATGATGAGCAGGCCGGTAGCAAGCGGATCAAGCGTGCCGGCATGACCAACCTTTAACTTAAGCGGCTTAAACGAATTGCGGATTTTGCCCACCACATCAAAGCTCGTCCAGTTATAAGGCTTATTAACCAGCAAAAGCTGACCTTCGGCAAATTCTTCTAATTTAGTATAGGTATTCTTCAATTATTGCTATTAAAGCCGCAAAGGTAGGGAAATAACAGCAACAAGCCCCCTCTTAATGGCGAAGCGTGCATAAACGCCATTATTGTGTGATTAACTGTTGCGAATAATCTCTTCTGGTTGAGGAGACTTAAGAAAATCTTTAAAGCCCTCCCTTCAGGAGAAGGTTTGGGCGGCTGATCCTATATCGTTTCCAACTGATGTCCGCTCACTATCAAACCGATAATCACAATACCTATAACGATACGATACCAACCAAAGATCACGAAGCCTTTGCGCTCCAGGAACGTAATGAATGTTTTGATAGCCAGCATAGCTACCACGAAAGCTATAACATTACCTATAGCCATTAACTTAATTTCTTCGCCGGTGAAAGTGTGACCTTCCTTATAAAAATCATATAGTTTTTTTGCTGTGGCAGCAAACATAGTTGGTACAGCTAAAAAGAAAGAGAATTCGGCAGCGGCAGTACGGGTAAGCTTTTGCGACATGCCACCTACTATAGATGCAGCCGAGCGTGAAGTACCCGGGATCATGGCCAGGCATTGAAAAAAACCGATCTTCAATGCTGTTAAATAGCTGATATCTTCTTCTTCTTTTACTGTGGGTTTGTTAAACCATTTATCAACAAACAGCAAAATAACACCACCTATTAATAAGGTAATGCCCACCGTAAGTGCGCTCTCCAGCAAAGCATCAATTTTTTTGCTAAACAGCACACCAAACACTGCTGCCGGTATAAATGCCACCAATAGTTTAATATAGAAATTGACGGTTTGAAAAAACCGTTTCCAGTACAATACCACAACCGATAAAATAGCGCCTAACTGTACGGCGATGGTAAACAATTTTATAAAAGGATCAGCAGCTATACCCATTATGGATGAGGCTATTATCATGTGCCCGGTTGATGATACCGGTATAAACTCGGTTATTCCTTCAATTATAGCAAGTACAATTATGTGTATAAGTTTTATGGTATCCATTGTTTTTAGGGGAGCGGTTGGATTAGAGGATTGGTAGATTAAGTTGGAATGGCTATTAAGCTATCATGTTAAAATTGGGTTAATTAAGCCGGGAGTTGAAGGACAATCCAATCAACTACTCACTTAATCAACCTCATTAACTAAAAACCTTACTTTACTTCTGGTTTCTTTAATATCGCGTAAAAGCCCAACCCAAAGCCAGCCAATACTACTACAGGGGCAATAACTATTTTGGTGTTGCTATAAATATCTGTAGTACCAGACATCAGCACAAAGCCGAAAGCAACCACCAGTACACTGATGATTAAAAACTTGTAATTCCCCTTATCAAATATAAATTCAACCGGCGCGTTGCTGGTAGTTTTAAGTGTTGGTTTAGCTGCCTGTGCCGATGTTTTTAAAGGCGTAGTTGGTTTAAATTGCTGTGCCATGTATATTTTAATGATTGATTTATTGATTTATTGATTTAGCCCCAAAGTATAAAACCTTTCAGTTTTAACCTTTCGCCTTTAACCTATCTATACAGATCGTATATTTTTAAACGTAAAAACTTATTAACTGCCAGAAATGTACTGAATGCGGATATAAATATCCCAGCTCCGATAACGCCTAAAAATACGATGCCAAATTCTGTATAATCCTGCAGAATCACCAAATCCGGCACCTCCTTGTAGGCGAAGTATAGTGAGGCAATTAATATAATAATGGCTATTAAACCGCCTAACAAGCCATGCCAGATTCCATAAAATAAAAACGGCTTGCGGATAAATCCTTTTGTGGCCCCTACCAGTTGCATCGATTTTATCAGAAATCTTTGCGAGTAAATAGCAAGCCTGATGGTATTGTTTATAAGCGCTACCGAAAGCACAACAAATATGCCCGCAAATACCAGGATGATCAAACTGATTGATGTTAGGTTCTGATTCATCTGATCAACCAATGATTGCTGATATTTTACCTCTTTAACCAGGGGGTTCTTTAACAGATCGGCCTTAAATTTCTCAATATCCTTATTATTTGCAAAATCGGCCTTAAGGTAAACATCAAGCGATTGTGAAAGTGGGTTATATCCCAGGAACTTCACAAAATCCTCGCCCAGGTCCTTTTGAAGGTTACGGGCGGCAAGTTCTTTACTTACATATTGGGTTTGCTTAACTATAGGGTTACCATCCAATTGTTTTTGTAGCTGCAATACATCGGTTTCATGCGCGGCATCATCAACAAAAATATTCAGCACAATATTTTCTTTAACATAGCGCGAAAGATTTTTGGCATGCACCAAAAGCAGTCCCAGCAGCCCTATCATTAATAATACCATGGCAATACCAAATACGGTAGAAATGTATATGGTTTTGGTTTTTTTTGCCGATGCACTTGCTTCAAATTCTTCCATGTTGTTTAGATATGAGACATGAGTTTGAGATGTGAGATTAAAAAAACAGCCACATTTTGGAGCTTATCTTACGTCTCATATCTTAATACCTCACATCTATATTCGTGCGAAATTAAGAAACACGCCTTAAAGGTAAAAGTTTATTAGTTATAAATATTGTTTAATGGTGTAATAGTGTGGTGGTTTTAACATTTATTAACTATTGCATCAGAATTTACAGAAGTAAAGAATGAGCAGATTGCTAATCCGGCGACCGGGTCATTTCTGTAAATTTTAAAATCCGACAAATTCTGATTCAGGCGAAATAAACAAAAGCCAGCCACTACCTGTTATACCACTATGACAAAGCCAGCAAACGATAAAGGCAAACCATCACCTTCAGATACACCAACCCGCCGGCCAAACGATAACGGTGGTAAAAGCAAGGTAAAAACAGAAGACGAGCAATACCACGCCGATGAACCCCATGGTGGCGACATTGCCAAAAAACACGAAAAAGAAGAACAACCTGTACATTCGGTTAAAGCGGTTCCTAAAAATTGAGTCACGGGGAGCGGGGTTCGGGTTGCGGGTAGATGACAGTTAGCTGTCAGAATAAACATCCCGCCCCAGGCAACGTGCAACTTGACTACCTTGCTATCCCCGCCGAATTAAACTGCAGATCATACAGCTTTCTGTAATGGCCGTTCTCTATTTTTAACAATTCCTGGTGGGTACCGGTTTCCATGATCTCGCCATGATCGAGCACGATGATCCTATCAGCATTTTGGATGGTTGACAGGCGGTGGGCTATCACGATGGCTGTGCGGCCCTGCATTAATTTATTGATAGCGTTTTGGATCAGGATCTCGGTTTCTGTATCCACCGATGAGGTTGCTTCGTCTAAAACCAAAATTGCCGGGTTGTATACCAGGGCCCTGATGAAGGAGATCAGCTGAGATTGTCCTGCCGAAAGGGTTGCTCCACGTTCCATTACATTATAATCGTATCCGCCGGGCAGACGTTCAATAAATTCGTGTGCGCCTACGTCCTTAGCCGCAGCAATAATTTGCCCGCGTGTTATGGATTGGTTATTGAGGCTGATGTTATTAGCAATGGTATCGGTAAACAAAAACACGTCCTGTATAACGGTAGCGATTTGTGATCGCAGGAACTCTACCTCGTATTCGCGAATATCGTGTCCGTCAACCTTTACACTTCCCTGCCCTATTTCATAAAAACGGTTCAGGATATTGATGGTTGATGATTTACCGGCACCGGTAGCGCCAACCAGGGCCAAGGTTTCGCCGGGTTTTACGTGGAAACTGATATTTTTAAGCACCCAGTTTTCATCGTTGTAGGCAAACCAAACTTTATCAAACGCTATATCCCCTTTTAACCTGCCAGTTTTCAGCGTTCCGTTATCAACGGCCACTTCATCGGTATCCAGCACTTTAAAAATCCTGTCGGCCCCAACCATGCCCATTTGCAGGGTGTTGAATTTATCGGCCAGCTGACGAATAGGGCGAAAAAGCATGTTCAGTAACACAATAAACCCGGTAATTACCCCAGGAGTAATACCTTTTTTTGATGCCGATAAAGCTGCCAGCTGATTATCAGACAGCATCCGTTTACAGCCATACCATACCAGCAAACCAATACAAATGGCAAACAGGATCTCAACCACCGGAAAAAATATAGAGTAATACCAGTTTGAACGAATGTTTGCATCCCGGTATTTAAGGTTTACGGCTTTAAATTTGCGCATTTCCTGGTCTTCGCGCGCAAATAGTTGAATGATGCTGATTCCTGAAATATGCTCGGCCAGGAAAGTATTTAGCTGCGCCACCTGCGTGCGCACTTCCTGGAAGGAGGATTTAATGGCCTCCTTAAATACATAGGTTGATGCAAACAGGAAAGGCATCGGGATCAGGGTGATCAGGGCCAGTTTCCAGTCCTGGTAAAGCATAAAACCAATAACGGCAAATACCAGCAGCATATCGCCCATGATAGATATGAGCCCTTCAGAAAATATATCAGCAATGGTTTCCAGGTCGGATACCGTACGCGTTATCAGCATGCCAATAGGTGTACGGTCAAAATACTTTAACCGAAGACTGGTGATATGATTAAAAATATCTATCCGCAGATCGCGGATCACGGATTGGCCAAGCGAGTTGGTTAAGTAGGTTTGGTAATACTGTGCCACAGTTTGAATAAGCAACTGGGCTATCATCAGTGCCACCATAAAAACCAGTCCGTTGTAATCATCATTCAGGATATTAACATCCAGCGTGCGCTGGATCAGGATAGGCTGCAACAAGGCGCTAACTGCCAAAAAAACAGTTAAAAGCCCCGCCACAACAAACGTGGTGTTGTACGGTTTTACATAACGCATCACCCGCTTTAACAGTTTCCAATCAAGTGCTTTCCCGGTAACTTCAGACATATGGCCCCCCAGCCCCCTAAAGGGGGAGTTTTTTGATTTGCTAATCTATTACTAATTTATAAATCATTACTACACTTTCCTTCCCGCTATTGTTCCCCCTTTAGGGGGTTAGGGGGCTACTACTATATAAGGATACTTTACCTCCGTTAAATACAGCCCGCAGGCAGGTACACTCATACCGGCGTTTGAGCGGTTTTTGCTTTCAATTATCTCCCTGACAGTTTCAGGAGGTATTTCGCCTTTGCCAACCATCATCAGGGTACCAACTATTGCCCTTACCATGTTGCGTAAAAACCTATCTGCCGAAATATGGAACACCATACCCTGCTCCGTTTGCACCCATTCGGCCCGGCTAATTTTACAGTTGTTGGTTTTTACCTGTGTATTTGACTTACTAAAGCAGCTAAAATCAATATAATCCATGATCATAGCCGCTGCCTGGTTCATCAGCTCCAAATCGGGCACATCGCGTACCTGCCAGGAGTATCCCCTCAAAAAAGGATCTTTATTAAAATGAATATGGTACTGGTATGATCGCAGCGTGGCATCAAACCTGGCATGCGCATCCTCATGAACGGGGAGGATGTTTTTTATGGCGATGTCGGGGGGTAATATAGCGTTGAGCCCCCCCCGCCCCCTGAAGGGGGTGCTTTCTAACGCACTTACTCCCCCTTCAGGGGGTTGGGGGGCATCAAAATGTGCAAAAAACTCCCTCGCGTGTACGCCGGTATCGGTGCGGCCGCATCCTGTTGTTTCAATTGGCTGGCGTAAAATTGTTGCCAGCGCTTTGTTAAGCGCTGCCTGAACGCTGCGGGCATTTTGCTGCACCTGCCAGCCATGGTAGGCTGTGCCATCATAAGCCAGTTCAATAAAATAGCGTTGTTTACCCGTCACGCGGCAAAGTTAATTATTATGCCGGGCTTGGGAATTCATAATTTGGTCAAAGTATTCATGCTGTTTTGTCACTGGTATCGGTTTACAAAAGCGTTCCGCTGGAACACTGGTACGCCCCGAACGGCGTGGAACGCAATTTATGCTGACAGTCAACACTTTAGCTATTTTCAAAAACACAGCATGGAACACCTTTGTGCCTGATAATAAACAAGTTAGCGTATCGTAATTTTATGCCAAAATACTAAATTTACCCGCCTGAAGGTTCGCTGATATATTCTTTATAAATAGATTCAAACATAATTTTATCCTCCACAGCCTGGTTAAAGGGCTTATCTAAAAAAGTATTACTGTACCCTATGGCCCTGGCCAGGTTTTTTAAAACCTTAAAATAAGTAACCTCAATACCTTCAACCAACTGCAGGTAAAAAACTATAAAAACATCGCGTTCCATAGGAGTTTTACCGGCTTTAATAGCCGATAGGTATGCTTCTAGCGTCATGGCTTTCATCCCCAGTACACTTATTTTTGCCTGATCTTCATTAATGCTGTTAAATATACCTTCTATATGCTCTAATTGATTTTGGGCGTCATCGCAACAATCCTGTATGGCATTTTTTAAATACTGTAAAGATGCAAGCGCTTTTATCTCCTCAAAAAAAACCACCAGGTGCTGTTTACCACAGTAAATACTGTTTAAATGCTCCAGGAATATTTTTTTCAGATGGGCATCTTCAAACTTCACTTCCTGGGGGGATAAATTATTATTCTGGATCGGGATCATCGCTAAATGGTTAATTGGAAAATTAGTTTAAATATAGTATATTAATTATCATAAAAGGCAAATTTCACTGCCATTAAAAATAACCTAAGGGATGTAATAATGGATAGTACTGAGTTAAAAATCTCAAGTATTAATTGAGAAAAAATAAGAAATATCAACAAAAATCAGGAAAAAAAATAGGACTAACTTATAACTTGCTGCTACATACTTTTTAACTTAACAACACTATATTTGCGCTTATAATTTTAATATCATGTTACAACGAATACAAAGCATTTACCTGTTGTTTGCCGGCCTGGTGTTGTTTGCCCTTTACTTTTTTCCGCTGGCTCACAACGTATATGTTAATGATGTACCGGTAACCATTATGGTTACCGGCATTTTCCAGGACTTAAACGGCGCGCATAAAAATATAGAATCTTTCACGGCGCTTACCGCCGTTACTGCTATAGTGGCACTTATTCCATTGGTTATAATTTTCTTATTTAAAAACCGCAAGCAGCAAATAGCCCTTTGCTACAGCGCTATGCTGGTATTGTTTGGGTATAGTTTCTGGATGGCTCAAACCGTTAAAAAAGCTGTTGGCGAAGGCGTTCAACTGGGTACCAAAACAATGGGGGTTGGGCTTTTTCTTACATCAATAAGCATTGTTATGTTGCTGTTGGCTATTAAAAGTATCAAAAATGATGAAAAGCTGATTAAATCGGCAGACAGGTTGAGATAGAGTAATACCGGGCATCCGATTTTTTCTTCCCGTTTTTTCCCCTCTTCGCTTTTATTTGGCCAATCCATTGATGTGCAGAAACTTTATATGTTCATGTTAATGTAGTAACTTTGTTATGGCCCCTGTTTTCATCAGATTTAAAAAGGAGACTTTACAATGAGGATAACCATTGAAATAGCTAGTAAAACTGAATTAAATAAGCTATCTGCTTTATTAAAATCATTCAAAATAAATACAGTTAAAATCATATCTGCTGATACAGCAATACCCATAAACAAGGGTGATAAAAAAATAGATCCCAATAGCCTATTTGGTATTTGGGCAAATAAGCCGAGATCATTGGAAAATATCCGCAAAGATGCCTGGCAAAGAGACCAAGCTATTTAATTAATAATAACGGTTTTATGCGATACGAATATCATTATTCACGCCTTAGATTTTGACTTTTTGCCAGGTATTAGATTAATTTAATACTAAAGAAATTGTTTGAGGCTCGAAAGCCACTTATCCATATTAGCTTGTAGTGTGCCTATCTCCAAAATCACAACATTCTTACCCCTGTATTTACTAAAATGACGTTCATAAACATCAAAGTAATGAGCCCATTTATATATAATGCGTTCAGTATTATTCTTAAAATATATTTCCAGATCGTTCATTCCTGTGTCAATTAACGGCTTTAAACCTACATAAAAAACCTGTTCACCAAAAGGGATTTCAAAACAGCGCACCTGTTTACCGCATCAAAAGCTGTAACTATCAAATCTTCATGCAATTGCATATTTAATTTAATACCAGCCAAGTATTGCTTTTGCAAATATTAACGCTATCTTTGCGCCCGATTTGGCGATGTTGCCAAATTCGTTATTTTAATTCATGAACCCATTTATTCAACTGGGAATCCGTCATGATATTGTTAATGCCATCTCTGAGTTAGGGTTTGAAAACCCAACGCCAATCCAGGAACAGTCAATTCCGGTATTGTTAACAGGCAGCAACGATTTTGTCGGATTAGCCCAAACCGGGACCGGTAAGACTGCTGCCTTTGGCCTACCATTATTAGAACTGTTGGATTTTGAAGAAAATCATCCACAGGCACTTGTTTTATGCCCAACACGTGAACTTTGTTTACAGATCACGAACGACATTAAAAATTACTCCAAAAAAATGGACAACGTTCACGTTGTAGCCGTTTATGGCGGAGCAAGCATCATGGATCAGTTACGCCAGATTAAACGCGGCGTACAGATCGTTGTGGCCACTCCGGGCCGTATGCTTGATATCATTAACCGTAAGGCGATAGATTTTTCGAAGGTAAAATTTGTAGTATTGGATGAAGCTGATGAAATGCTCAATATGGGCTTTCAGGAAGACATTGATAATATCTTATCTACCACTCCGGACGAGAAAAAAACCTGGCTGTTTTCGGCCACCATGCCAACTGAAGTTCGCCGTATAGCGAAAAAGTACATGAATGAGCCATTTGAGCTTACCATGGGCACAAAAAACACCGGCAATGCCAACATTGAGCACGAGTACTATATTGTACGTGCCCGTGATAAGTATGCCGCTTTTAAACGTATTGTTGATTTTAATCCYGATATTTTTGGTATCGTATTTTGCCGTACCAAAATTGAAACACAGGATATTGCAGAAGCCCTGATAAAAGACGGTTACAATGCCGATTCTTTACACGGCGACCTGTCACAACAGCAACGCGATAAGGTAATGAAACGTTACCGCGAGCGCAGCCTGCAATTATTAATTGCTACCGATGTTGCCGCACGTGGTATTGATGTTAATGATGTAACACACGTTATTAACTACTCGTTACCAGATGAGGTTGAAAACTACACCCACCGTAGCGGCCGTACAGCCCGTGCAGGTAAAACAGGTGTATCTATCAGCATTATCAACGCCAAAGAATTAGGTAAAATACGCCAGATTGAGCGCACCCTGGGTAAACGCTTTGTTAAAGCCGAAATACCAACCGGGTTTGATGTTTGCGAAAAACAATTATTCTCAATTGTTCATAAAGTACATAACGTACAGGTTAATGAGCAGCAGATTGAGCAATACATCCCGCGTATTATGGATGAGTTTAAGGATATGAGCAAAGAAGAGTTTATAAAACGCTTTGCATCAATTGAATTTAACCGTTTCCTTGATTATTACAAAAACGCACCAGACCTTAACGCAAGCGTTGAGGAAGGCGGCCGCAGAGACAGGGACGATCGCGGTGAGCGTGGCGCACCAAGCGGACCATCTGCTTACACCCGTTTATTTATAAACTTAGGCTCTGTTGATGAATTTAACCGTGGCGATTTGTTAGGTTACATTTGCAACACATCAAAAATTAGCGGCCGTAGTGTTGGTAAAATAGATGTTAAGGGTGTTTATTCTTTCTTCGAAGTTCCTAACGAGGATGTAGAAAAAGTGAGCGCCGGCTTTAAGGATGCCGAATACAAAGGCCGCCCTGTAAGGATAGAAGTATCTGGCGAAGGCACAAGCGACCGTCGTGAAAGCGGAGGTGGTCACCGTGGTGGCGAGCGTCGCGAAGGCGGCGGCGGTTACCGTGGCGGCGAACGCAGAGAAGGCGGTGGCGGTTACCGTGGTGGCGAAAGAAGCAACTCAGGCGGCGGCGATCGTCGTAGTGGTGGCTTCCGTGACTTCTCGGGCAAACCCCGCGAAGATCGCCCGGAACGTAAAAGAAGATTTTAAAGTTAGTATCAAGTAGCAAGACAATAGAAAACCTATTGAAGCTGTCTTGATACTTGATACTAAATACTTACTACTAAGTAAAAGATAGTTTTCGTGAGCTTCCCCTGGTAGGGAAGCATTAGTTTTAGTTTAGTTTTGTTAACAAAGCCTTCAATTGCCGCCAGCAGTTATGAAGGCTTTTGTTTTTTAACGGTATTAGTTAAATCATTAGTCTGAGAAGCTGTTTAAAAACAAATAAATAGATCGTCGAGGCACGAAGCAATCCCCGACTTACAGCTACCATGTCTACGCATCTTTAGATCTCATCGATATTTAAAACCGATTGTCATTTCGACGGGCCAGAGTGGGAATTGAGCGCCAGGGGCAAGGAGAAATCTTCTGCACCCTACTCTAAACCATGCACAGTTTACTGCTTGTCGCATAAGATTTCTCTTTCGCGCCCGCCTCTTTCCCCCTTTTGCTCTCTCGAAATGACATTTTCTTTTATTAAAAAGATGTATACACACGATAGGATTTACAGAGTAGCCGTGCAAATCCGATCTGCATTTTGGGGATTATTAATGTTGTGTTTTTGTTTTTATAGATATTAATGAGCTCCCTGCGGTCGGTTATCTTCGTCCTACCTCCTCGCAATGACGATCACCAGGTGACTGTGGTATTCCATACATGTCATTACTGTTTTTCCAGCTCGGCTGGTCTGTACTCAACGAGTTTTCAAGTCTATGACTATCAGAACCTAATGCTCGCAACTTTAAACTTAGTTTTTAACGGGTAAACTCAACAATATCAGAGTCGGGGTAAAGGAGTGTAAGTTTATGATCGTCCAGGTTTTTTATCAGGAATTTGGTATATGGCCGGCTCCCCTCATACGATGTAAAAATTGTATCATTCGTCACAAAATAATCCTCGGTAACCGGCTTCCCGTCATCGGTGGTAAACCCTTTTTCGGTTATCTCCAGTTTTGTTTCACCATCCTTTGATTGCCACTTGCCCAGCAACTTTTTATTAGCCTGGTTGGTAGTGCACGCAAAGGAAAACAATATTAATGCGCAAAATGCATACGCAAAAATTAAAGGGTAATTTTTCATGACAGGGTTTTTAAACTTACATTGCTTTTACAGGGCAATGTAAGTTACTAATTTTTTATTGAGCAGGTTTATCAATAAGGGCCGTTTTTTTAACATAAACTCTGTGCCCTTTTTTGTTGATGTAATAGTAATATGAGTTTTTGTCGATATAAATAGTTTGACCACCCGGCGCTACCTTTCCTTCAAACTTTTTATCAACTACTGCCGATGCACCCTTAGCCGCTATCTCCGAGGTTTTATGCCCTACTTTTTTGGCGGTTGCACTTGTTTTATGGCCAACATCCTTAGCGGTTTTGCTTATTTTATGACCAAGGGTACTGTCCTTATGAGTTTGGGCAATAACCGGCGACATCATAAATGATCCGGCAGCGAATATTGCAATCCTGAATAAATTTTTCATGGTAAGTAAATTGAGTTATTAATAAAATAACTAACTCAATTTTTCTGCCAAAATCTTCATTTCAATTACCGGGGAGCGTTTCTGGTACAAAATAGCATAAACGGCATCGCAAATGGGCATATTTACCTTGTACTGTTTGTTAACCTGCTGTAGGCAATTTACTGCATAATATCCTTCGGCTATCATATTCATTTCCAGCTGGGCCGATGTTACCGTATAGCCTTTGCCTATCATATTGCCAAAAGTACGGTTACGGCTAAACTGCGAGTAGGCAGTAACCAACAAATCGCCCAGGTAGGCCGATTCCTTAATATCGCGGTCAATGGGGTGTACCTCGGCAACAAACCTTTCCAGCTCGCGTATGGCGTTTGAGATCAGCACCGCCTGAAAATTATCGCCGTAACCTACGCCATGGCAAATACCGCCTGCTATAGCATATACATTTTTTAAAACAGCGCCCCACTCGGTGCCATAAATATCGTCAGATACAATGGTTTTGATGTAACGGGTATTAATCATGCCGGCAAATTCGGCAGCCAGGGCGGCGTCGCGCGATGCTATGGTGAGGTATGATAGTTTTTCAAGCGCCACCTCTTCGGCATGGCAAGGCCCGCTAATTACCACAAAGTCATCAAAAGAAACACCCATTTTCTGGTTCAAAAACTCTCCGATAATTAAATTTTCATCGGGTACAATACCCTTTATTGCCGACACCATTTTTTTCCCGGCTAAATCTTCGGCGGTAATGCCCGTAAGCGCCTCTTTTAAAAAGGCG
Source organism: Mucilaginibacter sp. P5_A6 (assembly GCF_056400585.1). Taxonomy (NCBI): domain Bacteria; kingdom Pseudomonadati; phylum Bacteroidota; class Sphingobacteriia; order Sphingobacteriales; family Sphingobacteriaceae; genus Mucilaginibacter; species Mucilaginibacter sp. P5_A6. The sequence continues at coordinate 188,767 of NZ_JBFUKZ010000006.1, forward strand.
GCCGGCACGTTTAGTAAAATGAAATCAGCTACACGTATAAGCGATTTCAGATCGCTGGATATGTTTTCTTTGGGCAGTTTAATTTCAACCGAACTTAAATAATTTGGATTGTGCCCAAATTTATGCAGGTGCTCAACGGCCTGCGTGTTACGCATCCACCAAAAAATTTCCTTTTCGGTAGTATTATCAGCCAGCATTTTAACATTAGCCGTGGCCCAGCTACCTCCGCCAATAACGGCTATCTTTTTCTTTTGATTTAACATTAAGTAGAATTGCCAGGTTTTAATTGACATGGCAAATTAATGAAATATTATTTGTTTTGGACGAAGGACTTTTGGATGAAGGATTTTTGGACAAAGGATTTTTAGACAAGGGACAAAAGACTTTTGGACGAAGGATAAAAGATCAGGGGAAGAAGGTTAAATTAAATTAGTTAAGTTTGTTTATACACGTATTACAGCCCCACCCAACCCTCCCCGGAAGGGAGGGCTTAAAAAAAGTCTCCCCTTCCGGGGGAGATTTAGAGGGGGCTAATTGCTTTAACCTATGAACCCATCAGCCAGGAAAACATTTAACGCAGGTTTTACCAACCAAAAATATCAGCAGTTTTTAGATAAACTTAACAGCGGCCTGCACTCGCCGGTTGCTTTCCGTGTGGCCGAAACACCCGTTTTACTTACTGCCGGTTTCAGGGATAAACTGATGACTGCAGGCGATGATATTATCGCCACAATTTTACAACCCGGTTTTAAACAGCTTACCCAGCGTGCCATTCCCGATAAATGGCGGGTAGCCAACGAGAATGATCATCCGCATTTTATTGCCCTGGATTTTGGAATCTGTAAAGACGATGCAGGCAACATCGTACCCAAACTAATAGAGATGCAGGGCTTTCCCTCGCTGTATGGCTTCCAGGTTTTGCTGGGCGATACTTATAAAGAAGTTTTTGATATAGCCGATGATCAAACCATCTATTTTAACGGACTTGATAAAGTTAGTTACCTTAATCTGTTAAGAAAAACCATTGTAGGCCCCCATCTGCCCCAAGAAGTGGTACTAATGGATGTGAACGCGCCCGAACAAAAAACGGCTGTAGATTTTTATCTTACCCAAAAATACCTGGGCATAGCCGTAATATCATTAAGCGACCTGGTACAGGAGGGTAAGCAGCTTTTTTACAAGCTTAATGGCCAAAAGAAACAGGTTAAGCGCATATACAACCGCCTGATATTTGACGAGATAGATGGCGACGACATTTTATTTGACAACGTGGTTGATATAAGGCAGCCGCTTGATGTGGAATGGATAACCCATCCTAACTGGTTTTACCGCATCAGTAAATTCACTATGCCCTTTTTAAGCGGCAATTATATCCCCGAAACACAGTTTTTGCACAAGGTAGATCAAATACCTGCCAACCTGGAAAACTATGTCCTGAAGCCTTTATTCTCATTTGCCGGCCAGGGTGTTATTATTGATGTTACCGCTACCGACATCAGCAATATTACCGACCCCGAGAACTGGATTTTGCAGCAAAAAGTGCATTACGAGCCCGTAGTGCAGGCTCCCGACGGCGGTGTAAAGGCCGAGATAAGGCTGCTATACTTATGGCCCAACGGCGATGCAAGGCCCACGTTAGCCATAAACCTGGCCCGGTTAAGCCGCGGAAAAATGATTGGCGTACGTTATAATAAAGATTTTGACTGGGTAGGCGGAACAATTGCCTTTATGCCGCGTTAAACTATATACTATTAATTGCGTCTAAGCATATATATTAAAAATTAAGTATTTTTGCATCATGAATGTCCAGGTAATTTTAGTTATAATTCTTTTTACCGCCGCAGTGTTTTACATCGGTAAAATGATGTATAAAAGCATTACAGCAAAAAAAAGCTGTGGTGGTAATTGTAAATGCGGTGTTGATTTTTCGGATATAGATGCCGGTAAATCAAATAAATAACCGGCAATAGCCATTCATGATATCTTCATTTGTTACCCATACTTTTAACCAAAAAGTAATCTCACTTAATGTCTTCAAATAAGCAAGTTTTTCAGGCAGAATCACCCGGCAGATGGAACCGCTTTAAGTGGCTTAGCCGTGTGCTGCTTGCCGTACTTATAGTTGGGATAATAGCCGTAATAGTCACTATTAAATCAACGTATTACCCCAATCTGCCAAACCTCGATCCGGCACCAAAAAAAATGTCGAAGGAGGAGCTTGAACAGATAAAAAAATCAACCAAATACAGGTCGTTTAAAATACAAAAAGGCGAAATTGAAGCCCTTGAACGTGCAAAACGGATACACCAGCACAAGCACCCCAACAATAAAGACAGGTTAAATGTTGCCTTTTACCGCCCATGGGAGCCACAGGCGTATTATTCGCTTTTGGACAATATGGCCAGGCTGGATATGGTGGTAAGTGAGGGTTTTTCTATATTGCCCGGCGTAGATACCGTTGTAACCAAAGTTGATACCGGCCTTATAAACGTAAATAAAAAGTACAACAGGCCAATTATACTCACCTTATCAAACTATGTTAACGTAAATAACCAAACAGGCGGATATGACAGTAAAGATGTTGAGCGCATTTTTAAAAGCCCCGTTTTGCGTACGGGCTTTATCAACAGTATAACAAATGCCCTTACGAAATATAAATTCAAGGGTATAAATGTTGATCTTGATGAAATTAAGGATCGCAACAGCAAAAATTATATTGCCTTTCAAAACCAGCTTTATAAAACATTAAAGGCAAAAAATTTCCTGGTTACACAAAATGTGGTGCCCGAAGATGAATCTTATGATATTTCAAGGCTGCAGCATGTTAACGATTTCCTTTTCATTATGGCTATTGATGAGCATAATGAAGTAAGCAACGCCGGCGACTTATCAAACCAGCACTGGGTTGAACAGATCCTGGATGACGTGTGCAGCAAAGTGCCCAGCGAAAAAATTATTTTAACTTTTGCAGCAGGTGCGTATGACTGGCGGGAAAGCAGTGTAGGTAAATCCATAGGCTATCAACAGGCTATCAGTACAGCCGAAGAGAACCAAAGCAAGATCTCCTTTGATTCAACTTCGGCCAACTCGCATTTTACCTATATGGATAAGGACAGCCTTGACCATACCATTTATTTTGCCGACGCCGCTACCAACTTTAACGTTATCCGCATGGCCGATGACTGGGCAACCGGTGGTGTGGCATTATGGCGGATGGGCACCGAGGACCCGAGACTATGGTCGTTCTTCCAGAAAAACCTGTCTATTGATTCGCTGCGTAAAACCGGCGTCGACTTAAAAAAGTTAACCTCTGTAGGTTTAAATAACCGTAAAAACGTAGAGTATGATGGCGACGGAGAGGTACTCGACCTGATTACAACACCCCAAACGGGAGAAATTGCGGTAAAGCTTGATACCACCAATTTTAATATAACCTATCAGCAATATAAAAAGCTGCCTACCAAATACATGATCCGTAAGTATGGTTATAAGCCCAAAAAGGTGGTTTTAACCTTTGACGACGGGCCCGATCCCGACTATACACCACGTATTTTAGATATCCTTAAGGAAGAAAAAGTTCCGGCCTCCTTCTTCGTGGTAGGTTCCATGGCCGAAAAAAACATAGCCATCCTTCGGCGCATTTATGAAGAGGGCTACGAAATTGGTAACCATACCTTTTTCCATCCCGATATTTCAACCGTCAGCCTTGATCGTGTTGTATTGGAACTTAATGCCACCCGCAAAATCATCGAATCGGTTACAGGCCGCAGCACCATACTTTTCCGTCCGCCGTTTAATGCTGATGCCGAGCCGGAAACGCTTGCCGAGGTTATACCGGTTGCCGAAAGCCGCAGGCAAAGTTATATCACCATAGGCGAATCTATCGACCCCTGGGATTGGCAGCCCGGTGTAACAGCCGATAGTATTGTTGCACGCACCATAAGGCAGGCCAATAATGGATCAATGATATTGCTGCATGATGCCGGTGGTGATACCCGTGAAGAAACCGTAAAGGCATTGCCTGCTATAATTCATTACTTTAAAACGCACGGCTACCAGTTTACTACCATTGCCGATGTGCTTGATAAAACCAAAGACGACCTGATGCCACCCATAAAGGATGACCACACAGGAATTTTTGGCCCGATGTATGATTTTACAATACATAGTTATTACTATATCAACTGGGTATTGATCTATGTGTTTCTATCGGCCATATTCCTGGCAATCGGGCGTATTGTTTTAATTGGCATACTGGCGGTAAGACAAAACATCGAAAATAAGAAAACAACAAAGTTACGGGGCGATAATATCCCTCTGCCTTCGGTAAGTATCATTGTACCGGCTTATAATGAAGAGGTTAATGCCGTTGCTACGATACAAAGCCTGTTAAAAACCGAGTATCCGGCGTTCGAGATTATTTTTGTAGATGACGGATCGCAGGATAAAACATTTGCGGTAGTAACCGCAGCTTATGAAAACAATCCGCTGGTTAAAATATTAACCAAACCAAACGGCGGTAAAGCATCGGCCTTAAATTTTGGTATTACCCATGCTAATAGCGATTTTGTGGTTTGTATTGATGCCGATACCCAGCTTAAAACCGATGCAGTTTATCACCTCATGAGCTACTTTACCGATGAGGAAATCGGCGCGGTTGCAGGCACGGTAAAAGTAGGTAACGAAACCAATATCATTACCCGCTGGCAATCTATAGAATACATTACGGCGCAAAACATGGACCGCCGCGCTTTTGATCTTATAAACAGCATAACCGTGGTGCCTGGTGCCATCGGTGCATTCCGTAAATCGGCTATTTTCCGTGCCGGGGGCTTTACTTATGATACCCTTGCCGAAGATTGCGATCTCACTATGCGTATCCTGAAACAGGGCTATATCATAAAAAATTGTGCCGAAGCTATTGCCTACACCGAAGCACCGGAAACTATCAGTATGCTATTGAAACAACGTTTCCGCTGGAGTTTTGGGGTAATCCAAAGCTTTTGGAAAAACCGGGACGCGCTGTTCAATAAAAAATATAAGTTTTTCGGGATGGTAGGGATGCCCAACATCCTCATTTTCCAGATCATATTGCCACTATTCTCGCCATTAGCCGATTTGATGATGATTTTTGCACTGTTTGGCGAAAAGCCCGAGAAGATGCTGGTGTATTATGTGGCTTTTGTTATAGTTGATTTTATTGTGGGCATCATAGCCTTCCGCATGGAAAAAGAGGATTACAGGAAACTCATCTACATTATACCGCAGCGATTCCTTTGGAGGCAACTCATGTATTACGTACTGTTCAAATCTATCAGGCGGGCATTAAAAGGCGAGCTGAGCGGATGGGGTGTATTGAAGCGCACGGGTAACGTGAAGGTGGAAGCAGAAAAAATTCAAAAGTAAAAAGGGAAACTGCGAACCCTGATTTTAAAACTCTAAAAAATGGTGTTGTTGGCGATGTTCGACAGCACCATTTTTACTTTATAAGGCAATCTCCCCTGAAGATTCATGATGAAGCATAAAATGGGGTAATCTTACTAATCCCGCTCAATCAAACAAACCGCGTAAGCCACAACGCCTTCCTCGCGGCCTATAAAGCCTAATTGCTCGTTGGTGGTAGCTTTAATGGATATATCATCCTCACTGATAGAGGCCGCTTTGGCAATATGCGTTTTCATAGCCGAGATGTGCGGATTTATCTTGGGGGCCTCCAGGCATACCATAGCATCTATGTTGCCAATGCTGAAACCTTTTTCTTTTATTAACACAACAACATGCTGCAACAGGATAAGGCTGCTGATGCCTTTCCACCGGTTATCTGTATTAGAAAAATGAAAGCCTATATCGCGCAGGTTGGCGGCGCCAAGCAGTGCATCGCAAATGGCGTGCAGCAATACATCAGCATCCGAATGACCATAGGCCCCTGCATGATGCTCCAGGTTAACTCCTCCCAAAACAAATGGATGCTGCTCTTTTAACTGGTGAACATCAAAACCAAAACCTACTTTTATTTTACCCATTACCGTTTAGATACATTTGAGGTACCGCCAAAATTTGCCGATAATGTAAAACGAAGCGTATTAGCCAGGGGGCTGTTTTGCTGGCTGGCTGCCAGGTACGAAAAATCGAACTGAAAAACATCATATTTAACACCAAAGCCAAGGGTTACATAACGCCTGTCGCTTTTATTGGGATTTTCATACAAATAGCCGGCCCTTATAGCAAATTGATTATTATACCAATATTCGGCACCCGGAGAAAGGCTGTATTCTTTCAATTCCTCTTTAAAACCTCCCGGAGCATCACCAAACGACTGGAAAATACCCGAAGGCACCGATACATCATCGTTTTTGCCACTTATTATAACACCATCTGCATCCCTTATAGGCGGGGAAGGCGTTAGCTGCTTATTTATATCAAAGGCAAGGGTTATCTGGTTACTTTCATCAAGGTTCCAGGTATTGGCAACGCCAAATTTTAAATTAGCAGGTAAAAAATATTTAGGTCCGTTATCGCTGTAACTTATCTTTGTCCCAATGTTTGATATATTGGCGCCGAAGGCAAACAGGTTGTTATCGCCGTATGGGGCTTTATAAAACATAGATACATCGGCAGCAAAAGCATTCCCTGCCCTACCGGTTTGATTTGACCCGGCAGTAGCAAATGACACGCTGGATATACTGGAATGAATATAACGGGCGGTTAAACCCAATGAAAAATTATCGCCAAACTTACGGGCATAGGAAACATCCAGCGAAAATTCATTCGGGGTATAAGTGCCCTGATCGTTAGTATTATCATCTGTTAGTTGCAACGATCCATAATTAAAATAACGCAGGGATGCCCCAAGCGTATTACGATCATCTATTTTGTGCGCATAACTAAGGTACGACAAGCTTATATCCGGAACCAAATGCCTTAACCATGGGCTATATGAAAGCGACAACGCATCATTACTTTCTATAAAAGCAAGTTTTGAAGGGTTCCAGAAACTGGCATTAACATCTGGCGATAAAGCTACACCCGCCTCGCCCATAGCACCCGACCGTGAATCGGGTGTAATGTTTAAAAAGGGCACCTCCACCCGTGATCCCCTAAAAGTACTTCCATCGGTGCTTGTTTGCCCAATAACTGCAACGGGTAATAAATAAACAATTACGAACAGAATATTGTGAAAGGTAAAAAACTTCATTGGGTGCAATTTAGCTTTAATATTTTAATTGATAAATATACGTTCTTAATTTACTTTGGATTTTTAAAGGGATGTTTTAAATTTACAATCGGCAAAAAAAACAGAATACTGTAACTAATATTACCAATATTCCGTTAAAACAACCGATAATTGTTTGATTTATTTAGAATAATGAGCTGTCTGCATTAGCATTATACCCATTTTTTTCTAAATTTACGTCATTAATATATTTGTAAAATTATGAAAATACTTTTTACTAAAACTGCTTTAGTGCTGGTGGCTGCAGGTGCATTGGTAAGCAGCTGCAGTAAACGCCCGCAATCGTCAAAAACGGGTTTAACTTATAATGACAAAAACAATGGCGGTTATGAGCGTTACAGGAAAGTTCACCCATCACCCGGCCCCGGTCTGGTTCCTATTGAGGGCGGTACTTTTGTAATGGGCGGCAGTGCAGACCAGGATGTTACTTATGACTATAACAACGTTCGCCGCCGGGTAACCGTTCCGTCGTTTTATATGGACGAGACTGAAGTATCTAACCAGGATTGGCTGGATTACCTGCACTGGATCAACATCACCTTCCCCCAGGATCATGAATTGTACTACAATGCCGTACCTGATACTTTGGTTTGGCGTAAACCACTATCATATAACGACCCATATGTAGATAACTACCTGCGCCACCCTGCCTTCCAGGATTATCCGGTTGTAGGTGTTACTTGGGATCAGGCACAGGAGTATTGCTCCTGGCGTACCGATCGTACCAACGAAAATATTTTACGCGAAACAGGCAGATTAGTTGCCTGGAAAGATCAGAACGGCAAAGGTAAAAATGCTGCCCCTGCTGCTACAACAGCATCCGGGCAACCCTTTAACACCGATATCTATTTGAACGGACAAATACAGGGCCAGGGCGTTAATGGAAAAAAAATGTTGCCAAACCTAAGCCCCAACGCGGCCGCCGGTACCGGCAAAAATAACAAACCAGTACGTCCTGTACGTATGGAGGATGGTATTTTGAAACAGGGATACCGCCTGCCATCAGAGGCCGAATGGGAATATGCTGCATTGGCCCTGGCCGGTAATACCCAATTTGAAAACATCGACGATGGCAAAATGTACCCATGGAACGGAATGGGTGTACGTTCTGCTAAAAGCAAAACACGAGGCTTAATTTTAGCCAACTTTAAACGTGGCAATGGTGATAACGCAGGTGTTGGAGGTTATCTGAATGATAAGGCCGACATTACTGCACCCGTACGCTCATACGCTCCAAATGATTTTGGGTTGTATAATATGGCCGGTAATGTTAATGAGTGGGTACAGGATACGTACCGCCAAACTTCATTTGAAGAATTTGAGGATTTTAACCCTTTCCGCGGTAACCAGTATGCTAATAAACGTTTGGCCGATCCAACAAAAGGATTATACGCAAAGGATAAATATGGCAAACCAATTAAAGATCCTGCAGTATCAAACAAAAAGCTAAAATACGCCGATCTTATAGCCTTGCAACAGGCACAGCAAAACCCTAATACAGTTAATAACGCTGCCAATCCAAATGGCGTGCCTGCTGCACCTGGTAATGCAGCACCGGCAATACAAAATTCAACAGACCCTTTATCACCCAAAAATTCGGGCAAGAAATACGATCCTGATTTCAGGGGCGAAAAAGATACAGTGAATACCGCGCTTTATGGTACTACAACACTGGTTAACAACCATTCAAAAGTGTACAAAGGTGGTTCATGGAATGACCTGGCATTCTGGCTAAACCCATCCACCCGCCGCTTTTTGGACGAGGATGAAGCAAGTGCCCAGATTGGTTTCCGTTGTGCAATGACATTGGTAGGCGCACCAGAAATTTATCCAAATGGTAAACCACATTATGGTGTTAAAAAAGCAAAGCCTTTTAAAGCTAAATAAGATCCAATTTTAAACTTAAAATACAAGGCCGTTCAGTGATGAATGGCTTTGTTTGTTTAAGGAAGAATCAGAGTTGAATACGACTGACCTGGTTCAAATAACCTTTATTTGCAAAGTATTTCGTGGCACAATTAAACTGCTTTAATAATCTACATGTGGGAGTGCCGGATTCGTACCGATTATTTAACTGTTATGTTTACCTACTTTCCGCGTGTTCAAGCTATAATGACCAAACAATAACTGATACGGATGCTGACTCTTAAATTTAAAGCAGGCAAATTAAAACTTACCGGTTCAATTTGAGTATCCCTGTAAACGTTTATTTCATATAAATTATATTGCGCTTTTAAATGAATAAATAGATAGCTATTTTCAATAATTCCTGATAGCAGGTATCGCTACTAAAAAGACACTAAAAACCCGGGAAGTTTTTACACCTCCCGGGCTTTTATCTATTTTAACAAATTAAATTCAATTAATAACCATCATTTTGTACCAGGTTTTTATTGGCATTCATTTCTAACAAAGGTATCGGGAACACCAGTTTAGACGAATTCCAATTCAATGCGCCAGCTTTTTGTTGTAAACGCTTGGCATCATGCAAAAAGAATCCTCCTTCAAAAGCCAGTTCTAATTTTCGTTCATTAAGTATTTTGGCAAGTGTTACCGTAACCAACGGATCTAAGCCAGCCCTATCTCTTATCACATTAATATCTGCAACGGGTGTGGCGCCTGTTGTTGTACTTAATCGGAAGTTTGATTCGGCGCGTATAAGGTACATCTCAGCAAGGCGTATTATTCGTACATTGCCATATAAATTATCAAATTTATCAACCCTTAACGATCCGTCAGAATCTTCATTATACACAGAAAGGCGTTCATCACCATCTTCAAAATCATCAAGGAAACTACTTTTTAAATAAATATCACCACGACCTCCGTAATCAGCAGATCCATAAAAAGTGTTGAGGTCATTTACACCTTGTTGTGAGGTTACCTGTATAGAAAATATATCTTCCGAAGTATTATCTACGTGAACAGCACTTTGATTAGGAAAAGGAAATTCATCTGCATAGTTATCAACCAAGCTATATTTACCGCTGCTTATAACTTTTGTGGCTTCGGCTGCCGCTTTTGAATACTGCCCCTGTTGCAAATACAACCTTGCCAGTATTGCAGATGCAGAATAACTGTTGGCATAAAAGCTTACACCTGTACCAAGCTTAGTTTCAGCATCTGTAAGATCGGATATTGCCTGAGCATATACCTGGGCCACCGTTGAACGGGCAGGATATGACTTGTCATTAATTTCGGCAGTAGGTGTAAGTACAATAGGCACAGCCAAATTTGTAGTTGGCGATCCATCGTTCCAGTCCTTTCCAAATAAGCGGGCCATATCAAAATACATAAGCCCGCGCAGAAACTTCGCCTGCCCTTCAACCGAATTTTTATTGGCAGCTGTTACTTTATCCAAATTAGCCAGTACGTAATTGGCCTGGTTATTTATCCTGTATGCGTTAAGCCACAACAGATTCACAAACCCATTATTAGTAGGTATTTGCTGACTAACCATCTGGGTAAGATCCTGATAGGTACCTGCCCAATCAAACACATTTTGAGTGGCCATCAAATCTGGCATTAAAAATATGTCGCCGCCATATACATATGAGTTCCCTGCACGGTTATATGCACCTATAAGCGTGCTTTGCACATCTGTTTCAGTAAGGATAGCCTGACTTCCATCTATCTGGTCATATGGCTTTAAGTCCAATTGCTTTTTACAAGCTCCCAATGTAATCAGGATACCAAAAGCTGTGATATATTTTATATGTGATCTAATTTTTTTCATCTTCATAATTATTAATAATTACAATCCTATGTTTACACCAAAAGTAATTGTACGTGGCTGTGGGGCCGAGTAAAAATCAACACCAAGGTTGATGTTACTTGCCTGGTAATCGGCATTAACCTCAGGATCCCATCCTTCATATTTAGTTATCAGAAACAGGTTGTAGGCATTAACAAATACTCTTGCCCTATCCAGTTTTATTTTTGACAGAATATCTTTAGGAATATTATACCCTAATGAAACTGTTTTACAACGCACATACGAACCACCAGACAGGTAGCGGCTTGAGGCATTGGTTCCGTTTGCGTAAAACAAACGTGGCTCTGGTACATTCGTTATGTCACCTGGTTTATTCCAGTAAGTCAGCTGATCAAGCGTTTGGTTATCAAAACCGTTACTCGCATTGGCACTCATGTATTGGCCGCCGCCATTATAAATTTTATTACCAAAAGATCCCTGGAAGGTAACTGCAAGGTCGAAACCTTTATAAGAGAAGTTGTTGGTGATGCCACCTGTGAATTTTGGCGTTGGGCTACCCAGTACAACGCTTTGGGCAGCATTGTAATCATTGGTTTTGGTACGATCGTAACTACCATTAGCATTCTTGGTATTGGTATAATACAAAGCATCGCCATTAGCAGGATCAACACCTGCATATTCGGGCCCATAAAATACACCTATTGGCTGGCCTTCAATAACCCTGTTTAAATCGTTGGTACCAATAATTAATCCGCCTACATCAGTTACTACGTTTTTATTATAAGCAATGTTAAATGCGGTCGACCATTTAAACTTTCCCACAAAGTTATCCGAAGATATGGTTACCTCATAACCCTCGTTGTACAGCTTGCCCTTATTTTGAAGCTGTGATGGAAAACCTGTAGTTTGAGGTACATTTACATCAAGTAATAGGCCTGTTGTATTTTTACGATAATAATCGAAAGTGGCACTCAAACGGTTATTAAAGAACCCTAATTCAATACCAGCGTCAAACTGCTTGGTGCTTTCCCAGGTAAGGTTAGGATTGGCTATCTGATAAGTACGTTGACCCGGCACGCCGTTATAACCCGCATCCCCATAAAACAATCCTAATGATGCATAAGGGTCTATTTCGGCATTACCTATCAAACCGTAACTGGCTTTCAATTTTAAATTACTGATGGTATTTGAGTTCTTTAAAAAGTCCTCTTGGCTAAGCACCCAACCTACTGATCCTGCCGGGAAGAAAGCATATTTATGATTTGCACTGAATCTTGATGATGCATCGGTACGGCCGCTAACCGATAAAAGATATTTGCTTTTATAAGCATAGTTGGCTCTTGCAAAATAAGAAACAAAGCTATATTCTTCCTGTTTTGAATAGCCTCCCGATTTTACAGCAGCATCGATTATTTGCTTGTAAGCATCAGATGGAAACTGTTGGCCCTGAATGTCATTCCCCTTTTTATTGGCATATTCATAACTTGTTCCAAGTGTTGCATCTAAAGTGCTGTTTTCGCCAAAGCTGTTTTTGTAAGTAAAATAATTGTTTACTGTGTAATGAACAACGGTTGTATTTGTATTTTCTCCAAATCCATTTGGTTGACTGCTATTTCTGAAAGTTAACCGGCCAGAGTAGCTATCTTCGTTTTGATTAGTTTGATCTACACCAAACTCCGATCTGAAAGCCAGGTGTTTGAGTATTTGCCAGTTTCCATAAATATTACCCAAAGTTCTGTAAACATTTGTATGGTAATATGCATTGTCAACATTTAGCAACGGATTATAATATAACGGATAGTTACTGGCCGCACCAGGTAAGCTTCCGCTTAATAAACCGCTTCGCGGATCGATTACAGGCGTTATTGGCGATAAGGCGACAATTTGCAGTGGTGTACCAAAAGAATTATCATTATCAATACGTTTATTTAATGAGTGGGTAAAATTCAGATTCATACCTACATCCAAATTTTTATATACTTTGGTATTAAGGTTTATGCGACCTGACATCCTGGTAAAATTATTACCCTTGAGTATACCCGTCTGATCAAGGTATTGGCCGGCAATATAATAAGTAGTTTTATCATTGCCGCCAGATAAATTCAGGTCGTATTGTTGTTGAGGCGCATGCTGGAAAGCTTGTTTTTCCCAGTCAACATCAGTTTTAGCATAATCAGTACTTCCGGCTCCGTAGCGAACAAACCGGCTTTCTACATATGAAGCATAGTCGTCCACAGCCTCCTGTAGCGTATCATAGAAACCGGCAGCATAATCCTGTGTTGCTGCGCCTACACCTGCACGTTTTTCCATCGCAATCCATTGCTGAGTATTTAAAAATTTACGGTGACGGGATGGGTTGCTTGTTCCGTACTGCGCAGTAAAGTTGATTTTAGCATCTCCGGCCTTTCCCTTTTTAGTTGTTATAATTATAACACCATTTCCTGCCCTGGCACCATATATAGCCGATGCCGATGCATCTTTTAACACATCAACTGATTCTATATCGTTAAAGTTGAGATCAGCAAGAGGATTTGTGCCCGCGGATGTAGTAGAAATGTCAGTGCTCGTAATCACAATACCATCAAGAACCACAAGCGGTTGTGTACCTGCCGAGATTGAAGAAGTACCACGTATACTTATTTTGATGCCCTGCCCAAGTTTACCATTATTGGCCTGTATATTAACACCGGCAGCTTTTCCTTGTATGGCTTGTTCAAATGTAGTGACAGGAGTATTCTGGATTTCCTTTGCAGAAACAGATGCAATTGAACCGGTAATTGCCTGCCGCCTTTGTGTACCATAACCTACAACCACAACTTCGCTAAGTTGCTTTGAGTCCTGCTCAAGCTGTGTGCTTAAGGTATTACCCGAAATAGATATTTCAGCAGGTTTAAAGCCTATAAATTTAAAAACCAAAACTTTTGCGGTTGCCGGAACAGAGAGGCTGTATGATCCGTTGATATCGGTTTGAGTGCCTATACCGGCAACTCCTTTTACGGTTACACTTACCCCAGGTAAGGGTGACCCATCTTTTTGATCTGTTACCTTACCTGTTATCACACGGTTTTGCCCGAAAACGAATGACATGCAGGAAAATAACAACAAAATTGTTAGTAGATTTTTCTTCATAAGGTTAAAATATTAATTAAAAAAGTAAGTTATTAACAAAAAGGCACTAAAACAATAGGAACAGTAATATATGTTTTTATTTATTAAATAGTTGCTATAAAAAACAAAGCCTCAAAAAAAGCAGCTTTTTTAAAACTCAATCAGGATCTGACCTTTTTCAACCTTATCGCCTGCTTTTATTTTTATTTTTTTGATGATCGCATCAGCCGGAGATTTGATGATGTTCTCCATCTTCATCGCTTCAAGCACAAAAAGGTTATCCCCTTTTTTTATTTCTTCGCCATCGGTTACGTAAACCTTTAGCACCATCCCCGGCATCGGCGCTTTTATTTCGCTCAACCTTGCACTGTTTAAACTACTGAGGCCCAATTTATCAAGTAAAATATCAAACTGATCTTTAGCGCTAATTATATAGGAGTTATTGTTGACCTTAATTTCAGCAGTTTTTTCGGCACTGTTAAAATATACCACATCTATATTATAGGATTGGTTGCCTTCTATAATGTGATAAATATTCCCGCCAATATGTTTTATATCAGCCTGGGTTTTGGTTTTATTTAAAAGCAGCTCGTCACTATTTCTTTCGGTTTCAAAAATATACTGGTCGTTTACTTTTAGCTGATACATCTGTGGTGTTTTTTCTGCGGATAGGTTTATGTTGCGAGGTCAGCGCTTCTTTTTTGTTACAGGCTTTGTGTATACTAAAGTTAGCAAATATTTCTGCATTGAGAAGCGTTTAATTAAAAACTTGCCAACGTAAAAACTACTGCGTAAATATGTACTGTATCATATTGGCGCCCATTTTAAGCGCTTTTAACCGACTTTCCTGGCTATCACCGGCATAAGTGCCATAATCTTCCCAGCCGTTGCCAAGGTCGCATTCATAGTCATAAAAACACACCAACCTACCTTTGTATATCAGGCCGAAACCTTGCGCACGGGTGCCATCATGCTCGTGTATTTTAGGCAAGCCATTAGGAAAGCTATATTTCTGGTGATAAATTGGATGATCAAGCGGAAGCTCTACAAACTCAAGTTCGGGGAAAACCTTTTTCATCTGGGGGCGAATAAATTTATCCAGCCCGTAATTATCGTCGATATGTAAAAAGCCACCACCGGTAAGATACTTGCGCAGGTTATGTGCTTCCTGATCGCTAAAAATCACGTTACCGTGCCCTGTCATAAAAACAAACGGGTAATTAAATATGGATGCACTGCCAACTTCTACCACCTCGTCATCGGCGTCAAAGTTAGTTTTAAGGTTTTCGTTACAAAACTTAATAAGGTTGGTTAAAGCCGTACGGTCGCCATACCAATCGCCCCCGCCCGCATATTTAAGCCGGGCTATTTTATATGATGGCGCATTAAAACTGCTCATTACTATAAATGCGGCAAAAGCTGTTACTATGTATCTTACCCTTTTCATACCCGGTTTATAAAGTTAACCTCGAAACAGGCTTCCAATGCAGCGGTTTCGGTACGCAGCCTGGCTTCACCTAAAGTTATGGGTTTAAAACCGTTTTCCAAAGCAAGTGCTATTTCGGCCGGTGAAAAATCTCCTTCGGGGCCTATCAATATCAAATACCTCCCTTTTAGATTTATCTCTTTGCGCAAATCAAGCTTTTCGCCCGGCTCACAGTGGGCAATGAATTTTTGTCCATCAAATGGCTCAACTAACAGTTGATTCAGCTTAACAGCATCATTTAAAACGGGATGGTAAGCTTTAAGAGATTGTTTAATTGCTGCGGTAATGATTTTATTGAGCCTGTCAACCTTTACTTCTTTCCGTTCAGATCGTTGGGTAACAATGAGTGTAACCTCGTCAATCCCAATTTCGGTGGCTTTTTCTAAAAACCATTCCAGCCGTTCAATATTTTTTGTAGGGGCTACCGCTATCTGCAGGTAATGATTCCGTTTATTAAAGTTTGGGGTAACCGAAGTAATATTAAGGATAGTGCGTTTAGGATGCGCATCCTGGATTTTAGCGTTATAAAAACCACCGCGACCGTCAATCAGCTGAACTTCGTCGCCTGTCTCCAACCTCAATACCCGTATGGCATGCTTGCTTTCATCTTCGCTAAGAAAATACTGCGGGTGCGAGGGTTCAATATCGGGTGTATAAAAAAGTTGCATTTTGCTAAGCAGATTAATGTAAATCTACTGCATCTTCTTCATTTATCAGTAACTCGAGCTTAACAGATTCTATATTCTGGTCTGATTTTCTTAATACGGTAATATTATAGCCATTAGATTCCTTTTGCTCCCCAACGTCGGGGATCTTACCAAATATATGGCCAAGCCAGCCCGATACGGTATCAAAGTCGCCATCCTCGGGTAGGTCATGAGGCAAATGCTCATTTACATCGTAGATGGGCGCAAGGGCGTTTACAATAAATTCCCGTTCGTTCACTTTTTCAACTATCGGCTTTTCTTCATCGTATTCATCCTGTATCTCGCCTACAAGCTCCTCCACAATATCCTCCAGGGTAACCATGCCCGCGGTGCCGCCAAATTCATCAAGCACAATAGCTATCTGGATTCGCTTTTGCTGCAACTCGGCCATCAGATCGTTAATCTTTTTGGTTTCGGGGATAAAGTAAGGTTTGCGAATAATATCCTTAAGCACAATCTCCTGGTTTCGGGCCAGTAGCGGTAAAATATCTTTGGCGTGTACTATACCGATGATCTTATCTATCACATCATCAAAAACAGGCATCCGCGAATAACCCTCATCTATGATCATATCCAGTAGCTCGAGCGTGGTTGAATTGATATCTATACCTGATATTTTGGTACGCGGAACCATGATGTTTTTAACCACCCGTTCATTAAAATCAAACACATTCTGGATCAGTTCATGCTCATTTGAGTCGAGCGCACCGGTCTCTTTACCCTGCTCAAGCAGGTATTGCAATTCTTCGGAGCTGTGATGCGCTTCGCCACCTTCTAAAGTACTTATTCCTAACAGCCTTAAAATAAAATTAGCAAAGCCGTTTAATATCCATATTAGTGGCTTAAAAAAAACAAAGAAGAACCTAAGCGGAAACGAAACTGCCAACACCGTACGTACCGACTTTTGTATAGCTATTGATTTTGGTGCAAGTTCACCAAATACTATATGTAATATAGTGATAGAAGAAAATGCCAAAACATGGCTTGTGGTTATAAAAACAGGTGTAAGCTTAATACCAACTGCTAAAAAAGCCCGCAGTACTATGTTGGTAACAACTCCCTCGCCCACAACACCTAAACCAAGAGAGGCAATGGTAATACCCAGCTGAGTAGCAGCCAGGTAACCATCTAAATTATGTAAAATACCCCTTGCAACTTTAGCTACTGCGCTTCCGCCTTTAGCCTTAATCTCTATTTGCGAACCTCTTACCCTAACCATGGCAAACTCTGCAGCTACAAAAAAGCCGTTGAGCAAAACCAGAGATATGGTAGCGATTATATAAAAGACACTTATTTCGTAATGCGCAGGGTCCATCTATTAATTATTGGTAAACAGGAAATGTAGACTTATACAATTCCAAACTTTCATTTATTACCTTATGCGCGTAACGCACCCCTAATAAATGTTCTATGGTTACATTTTTGCCTTCCAGCTTTTTGTAATCCTTGAAAAAACGAACAATTTCGGTCATGGCGTGCGGAGGAAGCTCATTCAAATCATTTATGTAATTTACCGACATATCGTTTTTGGCAACAGCAATAATCTTATCATCCTGTTCGCCATTATCAACCATGTGCATCACACCTACTACCTTTGCCTCGATGATCGACATCGGGAAAACATCAATTGAACAAAGTACCAATATATCTAATGGATCTTTATCATCGCAGTAAGTTTGTGGAATAAAGCCGTAGTTGGCCGGGTACATTACCGACGAAAATAAAACCCGATCTAATTTTAGTAAACCAGAATCCTTATCAATTTCATATTTGGCTTTGGAGCCTTTAGGGATTTCAATTATAGCGTTAACAATCTCGGGGATGTTTTCACCGGGAGAAACCTGGTGCCATGGGTGTTGTGTACTCATTGGTATTTGTTATGTATTTTTATGTGTTACTCTTTTCTTTATTCTCTGCTAACTTTTTCCGGATGTAAGCTGTAATAAGCGGAATGGTAGTAATAACTATCAGCCCCAAAACTATATACTGCATATAATCCTTTATTTGCGGAAATCTTTTCCCTAAGAAAAATCCGCCTAAAGTAAAGGTACATACCCAGGTTACACTCCCTATCAGGTTATATAAACCGAATTTTTTTATGTCAACCCTTACAACACCTGCAAATATAGGGGCAAATGTTCTAACTATCGGGAAAAATCTCCCTAAAATCAAGGCCATTCCGCCGTACTTATTATAAAAATCGCTGGCCAGTACCACATACCGCTTTTTAAAAAACAGTGAGTCGTTCTTATTAAATAGCACAGGCCCTGTTCGGTAACCAAACCAATAACCCGTAAAATTTCCTAATATGCCAGCTGCAATGAGCGATAGCACCAACGTAGATATGCCTACATCCACCTTTCCTGCCGAACACAGCAAACCCGCCATGAATAGCAGATAATCTCCTGGTAAAAAAAAACCAAAAAACAGGCCGGTTTCAGCAAAAACAACAACAAGCAGGAAATAAAAGCCTCCCCTGCTTATGATGGATTGAGCGTCCGTTAAATTTTGAAGGTAATCCCAAAAACTTTCCATTCACTATATCTGTAAAACTACAAATATTATATCAATTTGCAGTACCCAGTTATTATTAAATGAAACGGGAGATAAAATCGGGATAAACACCGATAATAACAGTTGCTAATGCCGATACAGCAAAAACAAGCTTATAATATGCCGGTATGGTAACTTCGGCCCTATCTGCCGGGCGGAAATACATGGCAACTATAACCCTGAAATAATAAAAGATACTGATAATGGCATTTACAACGGCTATAATAACCAGCCAAAACTGGTACTTTGACAGCGCACCCGAAAACATGAAAAACTTTCCAATAAACCCTGCAGTAAGCGGGATACCAGCCAATGACAGCATAGATATTGTTAATACAAAGGCAAGGAAAGGATTGTTTTTTGCAAGGCCGTTAAAGCTTTCAAAGCTATCGCTGCCGCTTTGCTGATGCACCAATATTAAACTGCCAAAAGCAATAATTGAAGCAATTGAATAAGCAGTAGCGTATATAAATACCGAATTAGCCGAGGCCGAACCTAAAGCCACAATAGCAAAAAGCAGGTAGCCCGCATGTGATATGCTTGAAAACGCCAGCATTCGTTTAAAGCTTTGCTGATACAGCGCGGTGATGTTACCTATAAATAAAGTTGCTACTGTAATAACAAGTAAAACCGGCATCCAAAAATCAGACAGTGGAGCAAAGCAGACCGAAAATAAACGCAGAAATGCTGCAAAACCGGCAGTTTTCACAACTGTAGACATGAATGCGGTTATAAGGGTAGGTGAACCCTCGTATACATCAGGGGTCCAGAAATGGAATGGCGCGGCGCCAACCTTAAAGCAAAGCCCGACAATGATCAACGCGATACCTGTGTAAAACATAGGATCGATGTGCGGATGTGCCAAAACCCAATCGCGGATAACTTCTAAACTGAATGAGCCTGTTGAACCGTATATTAAAGTGATGCCAAACAATAAGAAACCGGTTGAGAATGCCCCCATCAGGAAATACTTTAAAGCGGCTTCGTTTGATGCGAAATCACTTTTCCTGATACCCGCCAGGATATATAAACTTACCGACATAATCTCAATACCAATAAACATCATGGTAAGGTTATAATAAGATACCATTACAATGATACCCGTTAGCGAGAACAATATAATAGCATAATACTCGGCCACATGCTTACTGATCCTCTCAAAATATCCACCTGATAACAGCAGGATTAGGATTGTGGTAATAATAGCAACCGACGAAAATACAACAGAGAAGTTGTTGAACAACATCATACCTTGATAAATTGGAACAGTTGTATCCGGGGTTTTATATTCGGCAACGGCACAAACCAGCGCGGCAATTAAGCCGATCACAGTAACAGGTAATAATGCCTTTGCAGCCTTGTATAAACCAAGATACAGCAACACTATTGGTAAAACAGATATGATGATTAAAGTACTCATTTAAATATTTTATTTTCTTTTTAGAATTTTGGATTTAGAGTTTGGAATTTCATCCTAATACGTCAACTTTCCATTCAAAGTGCCTAACAAATTATTAACTGCCGCCTCAGATATATGCATTATTGGCTGCGGATAAACGCCTATAGCTATTATTAGTATACAGATGATAGTCAGTACCAATTGCTCAGATCCACTTATATCCTTAAAAGTTGTTGTCAGTTCATTAAGCTCGCCCTGCATAACATTTTTGTACATCCGTAACATGTATACAGCGCCAAAAATGATAGTTAAACCCGCCGCTATTACCAGTGCTAAATTCATATAGTGATAAGCGCTATATTGAAAAACACCATCAAGTAATAAAAACTCGCCCACAAACCCATTGGTAAGTGGTAAACCTACCGTACCCAATACTATAATTAAAAACGCTATTGAAAATTTAGGAGCTACCAGCGCAATACCGCCAAGCTGCCCGATGTTACGTGTATTTAAACGCCTGCTGATGATATCCCATATAAAAAACAAGCCAACCACATTTATACCGTGATTAAGCATTTGTATCATTGCGCCTTGTAAACCTTGGGCGTTCCAGGTAAAAATTGCAGCAGCAATAAGGCCAACGTGCGCTATAGATGAATAAGCTACCAAACGCTTGCCGTCTGTTTGTTTAAACGCTATGATGGAAGCATACACAATACCTATAACTGCAAGTATAATAGCAAGGCTTTGCCAATGAGCCAAACCAAGAGGCGCACACGGTATTAACCACCTGATGACACCATAGATCCCCATTTTGAGCATGATTCCTGATAACATCATGGTACCGCCGGTAGGTGCCTCGGTATAAGTATCGGGCTGCCAGGTATGGAAAGGGAATAAAGGCATTTTAATGGCAAAGGCCAGGAAAAATGCCAAAAATACCCACGATTGTTGCGGGGCAGTAAGCTTTAAAGCGTAAAAGCTGTGAATATCGAAAGTTCTATCCGGCGATTGTAAATAAAGGTAGATGATAGCTACCAGCATAAATAACGAACCGGCAAATGTATAAATGAAAAATTTAAGGGTAATACGGATACGGTTTTCGCCACCCCAAAGGGCGCATATAAAGTAAATAGGGATTAGCGCGGCTTCCCATCCAACGTAAAATAAAAACCCGTCTAACGCGGTAAACACTACCAGCAAACCGGCCTGCATAAATAATATTAAACCATAAAAAGCACCGGCATTTTTATATTCATGCTTATAGGTGGTTAATATAATAAGCGGCACAAGCAACGTGGTAAGCAGTACCATGATCATGCTGATACCATCAATACCGGCGCTAAAATAAATACCTAATTTTGCTATCCACGGAACATCAATACCAAATTGTGTTGTTGCATCGGGTACAAAACGGCTTAAAAACAGACCGGCTATTACCAGCTCGGCAACAGAGAAAAATAATGCGGCGTGTTTGGCAGCCCCGTTTTTTAATAAGGCTACTATAACTGCGGCAACTACCGGTAAAAAAATTAATATACTAACGGTCATTTTATATTTTAAACGCTATCGTTTATACTTTAGTTAATCCAAATACACTGTAAACCAATATGGCTATAATACCCAGCACCATTACAAATATGTAGAAACCTACATTGCCGGTTTGCAATAAACGCAGGCCCTTACTGGTTTCAATAGTTCCTTTACCCAGGCCGTTCACTAAACCATCAATACCCATCTTATCCACTACATTGTAGAAAAAGGTTGACAAGAAATCCAATGGTTTGCGGATCAGGAAATCATAAAGCTCATCTACATAAAATTTCTGATAGGATAAGCTGGTCAATGCCGGGCGTTCCTCGGTATCTGCTACCGGAAGGCTGCCGTTTTGAACATATTTAAACCAGGCATAACCCATAGCTACCAAGGCAACTGCTACGGAAATAATCATCAGTAATTTTTCGGTACCGGCAGATAACTCACCTGAAGGCAGGATCGCCGTTGATGCTTTAAATACTGGAGCCAGGTAATGGCCAAGCTCATGGTGACCACCTAAAACCTCGGGCACGCCAATTAAACCGCCGATAATAGAAAGTATTGCCAATATGATCAATGGGATGGTCATGGTTGCCGGCGACTCATGCAAATGATGTTCCTGCTCATGCGTGCCACGGAATTTACCCCAAAAAGTAAGGTACATCATCCTGAACATATAGAACGAGGTTAGCATAGCCGTAAATACACCCACTACATAAAAGGTAGTGCTGTGCTCAAAGGCATGAGCCAGAATTTCGTCTTTTGAAAAGAAACCGGAGAACGGTGGTATTCCCGAAATGGCGATAGTACCAATAAGCATGGTAGCAAATGTAACAGGCAGCTTGCCTTTTAAGCCTCCCATTTTGCGCATATCCTGCTCGCCGCTAACCGCATGGATAACAGAGCCTGCACCAAGGAATAACAGGGCTTTAAAGAAAGCATGTGTTAATACGTGGAAGAAAGCGCCGGTATAGGCACCCACACCTAATCCTAAAAACATATAGCCCAGTTGCGATACAGTTGAATAAGCCAGTACCTTTTTAATATCAGTTTGCGTAAGGGCAATTAACGCGGCAAATAACGCGGTAGCCAAACCTACTATAGCCACAACCTCCATTGCAAATGGCGACATGCTGTAGAATATGTTTGAGCGGGCAATCATATAAATACCTGCTGTAACCATGGTTGCAGCGTGGATCAATGCTGATACGGGAGTTGGGCCGGCCATTGCATCTGGTAACCAGGTAAACAATGGTAACTGGGCCGATTTGCCTATAGCGCCAACAAACAACAATAGGGCAATAACTGTAAATGGCGCGGCACCTATTTTCATTGCTGCCGCTTTAGGGAATAGGGTAGCAAATTCAATACTTCCAAACGCGTAGATCATTAGGAACACTCCCAATAAAAAGCCCAAATCGCCGATACGGTTCATGATGAAGGCCTTTTTTGCAGCATCGGCGTAGCTTGGGTTGGTATACCAGAAACCAATAAGCAGGTATGAGCATAAACCTACGCCCTCCCATCCTATAAACATGATGATATAGTTTGAACCCATCACTAATAGCAGCATGAAAAATACAAACAGGTTTAAGTAAGCGAAAAACTTACCAAAACCTTTATCATCGTGCATATAACCAATAGAATACAGGTGTATAAGGAAGCCAACACCCGTAATAATGAGCAGCATAATAGAGCTCAACTGATCAACCAAAAAAGCGAAGGGTATATGAACCGGACCTGCGTTGATCCAATCAAAATAAGTAATATTGATAGGGTTGCCGGTTGATTTGATCTGGAAGAATGCTGCCAGGCTTAACCCAAAAGATACCAGTACGAGTAAGCTGCCAATAAAGCCTATTATTCCTTTTGATAATGAATTACGGCCAAATCCGTTAATAATAAAACCGGCTAACGGTAATATGGGAATAAGCCAGATGTATTGATTCATGTTTTCAGTTATACGTTTTACGTACTACGTTATACGCTTTAATTTATTTAATCGTCATTGCGTCGAACTAAGCAATCTCTTCACTTGCAATGACGGTGTGTTATGTATTCATTTTCTTTAAATCCGAAATCATAGTTCAGAATTCCGAAATCATCTTACCACTTCAGCCTGTTCAGCACGTTAATATCTATCGAATTGGTATTACGGTAAATCATCACAATGATGGCCAGGCCCACAGCTACTTCGGCGGCCGCAAGTGCCATAATAAAGAATACAAAAACCTGCCCGGTAGCATCGCCCCTGTAAACAGAGAATGCTGTTAGCAAAAGGTTCACCGCGTTCAGCATCAGTTCAACCGACATAAATATCACGATGGCATTGCGGCGGATCAATACGCCCATTACACCTATCGAAAAAATAATGCTGCTTAATAAAATGTAATGATTAAGCGGTACCGCCTGTATTGTATTTGTTAAGCTTTCCATTATGCAGTTTTAGTGTCTTTTGTAGCCAGTAAAACAGCACCCACCATTGCCGATAACAGCAATACTGACGATATTTCAAATGGCAGTAAAAATTCGTTAAACAATACTTTACCCAGGTTTTTCACCAGGCCCAGCTCCGGGTTCTGCAATACAACCGGATTAGATATTCCGATTGATTTTAAGGAGGCTGCTAAAGCCACCATCAGAATGCCACCACCAAATACACCTGCAAATTTCACCATAAATGGCTTAACAGGTTCGCTATCTTTATTAAGATTGATAAGCATCAGTGTGTACAGGAACAATACCAGGATAGCGCCCATGTACACTATAAAATTAACTATCGCCAAAAACTGGGCGTTCATTAATATATAGTGAATGGTGAACGTAAAAAAGGTAAGTATAAGATAAAGGATACTATGTACCGGATTTTTGGCCGTGATCACCAATATCGAAAAGAATATGGACAAAAATGCGATGAAGTAAAATGTACTCATATTTATATTTACAAAATACCCTTGCCCTTTTTAAGAGTTGCGCAAAGGTATAAAACTTCTTTATTGATTTAAGGGTGGTTCTACTAATTTGTCTTTGCCGTAAATAAAATCCTTCCTCAAATAGTCGGCAGGCACAATATCTCCGTCAAGATATATGGCCTCCTTGGGGCAGGCTTCTTCACAAAGGCCACAAAAAATGCAGCGCAGCATGTTTATTTCGTAAACTGCCGCGTATTTTTCTTCCCGGTATAAATGCTCTTCGCCTTTCTGTCGTTCGGCAGCAACCATGGTTATAGCTTCTGCAGGGCATGATAATGCACATAATCCACAGGCAGTGCAGCGTTCTTTGCCATCCTCATCGCGTTTAAGCGAGTGCATGCCTCTAAAGTTTTCAGAAAACTCACGTTTCTCTTCAGGATAACTGATAGTTACCGGTTTCCTGAAAAAATGCTTCATTGTAGTGGCCAGGCCGCCAATAATGGCGGGCAGGTAAGCACGCTCCAATAAATTAAGCGGCTTTACTTCCAGTACTTTTCGTTTATTGCTTAATGATTCCATTTAATTAAAATCCAAAGTGTGTAAGTGCTGCACTAACTACGCCGGTAAGCACAATATTAGCAATGGCCAAAGGTATCAATATCTTCCAGCCCAGGTCCATCAACTGGTCGTAGCGAAAACGAGGGATTGTCCAGCGTACCCACATAAAAAAGAAGATGAATAAGAATACCTTGGTGAATAATACCACTACGCCAATAATTGGTGCAATAGTTGGGCCGGTATGTGCAAGCATCCAATCCATACCCGGATAGTTATAACCGCCCCAATATAAAGTAGCCATTACAGCCGAAGAGATGAACATGTTGATATATTCGGCAAACAGGTAAAAGCCCAATTTCATCGATGAATATTCCGTATGGTAACCACCCACCAGCTCGGTTTCGCATTCCGGTAAATCGAATGGCGTACGGTTAGTTTCTGCAAATGCACATACAATAAATATCAAAAACCCAAGTGGCTGGCGTATTATATTCCAGTTAGCTCCATGCTGTTGCTCAGCAATCTCACGCAGGCTTAAAGTACCTGTTAGCATCAGCAAAGCGATAATGGATAAACCCATCGAAATCTCATAGCTGATATTTTGTGATGCTGCACGAATTGCGCCTAATAATGAGTATTTATTATTTGATGCCCAGCCGCCTATCATTACCCCATAAACGCCTAATGACACCACACCAAAGATGTATAAAACTCCTACATTGATATCGGTAACCTGCAGATCAACTACGTGGCCGCCAATAGTTATGGTTTGCCCCCATGGAATAACAGCAGAGCCAATACAGGCTGTAAGGATTGCCAGTGAAGGGCCAACTATGAACAGGAATGGCGTTGCGTTGGTGGGGATGATCTCTTCTTTTAAAAACATTTTGGCACCATCTGCCAAGGGCTGTAAAAGACCAAACGGCCCGGCGCGGTTAGGGCCTATCCTATCCTGGAAAAACGCGGCAATCTTGCGCTCGGCATAAGTCGAGTACATGGCTACAACCAAACTGATCACAAAAATGATCAATATCAGGCCAAATTTAAATGCTATATCTACTAATCCCATTATAAGCGTGTGTCTCTTTCAAATTGTTCTTTATTCGCTTCCATCAATACCGGGTTGGTTTTAACAACCGGCAACGGCGTAAACTCATAGTGATTTGAGCTGATAACCGATTTATGCGATACCTTGCGGGGTCCTTCAATCACCCAGTCGGCAGTTTTCTTTTTATCAAAGCGGCAGGTATTGCAAATAAATTCTTCAACCTCGCCATAAACATCCTTGCGGCCTGTTACCCTTATCACATCCTCGCCTTTGTACCATAAAGTCACTTTACCACAGCATTTATCGCAATCGCGGTGCGCTTCAACAGGTTTGGTGAACCAAACACGGTTTTTAAAGCGGAAGGTTTTATCGGTTAATGCGCCTACCGGGCATACATCAATCATGTTTCCAGAAAAATCATTATCAACGGCTTTGCTGATGTAAGTTGAGATCTCGGAATGATCGCCCCTGTTCAGGATGCCGTGTAAGCGGGTGTTGGTAATCTGATCGGCAGTGAATACGCAACGGTAGCAAAGGATGCAACGCGTCATGTGTAGCTGGATTTTATCGCCAATATCAATCTTTTCGAATGTACGACGGTCAAATTCATAACGGGTTTTAGCAGCACCATGCTCAAAACCTAAGTCTTGCAGGTGGCACTCGCCGGCCTGGTCACACACAGGGCAATCAAGCGGGTGGTTAATCAATAACATTTCCACTACACCTTTACGGGCTTCTACCACTTCGGGCGAGGTGATGTTTTGCACTTCCATGCCATCCATAACACCGGTACGGCAGGATGCAACCAGTTTAGGCATAGGGCGTGGATCCTTTTCAGATCCTTTGGTCACCTTAACCAAACAGGTACGGCATTTACCGCCACTGCCTTCCAGCTTGGAGTAATAGCACATAGCAGGCGGAACAATATCGCCACCTATCTGCCTTGCGGCATTAAGTATGCTTGTTCCTGGTTCTACTTCAACGGGTATTCCGTCAATCGTTACTTTCATCGACATTTGTATATAACGTCCTTGTATAAACTCTAAATCCTAATTTCTAAATCCTAAACTCTAATTTTAATTCTAAGTTTAAGAGTTCCGTCATTGCGAGGTACGAAGCAATCCCAAATTTGCAAATCCGCTCTGCATAGTCGGGGATTGCTTCGTACCTCGCAATGACGCGTGGGTATTACACCGTCGCCGCCACGGCATTCAACGGATCAGCGTAATGTGCCAAACCGAAATTACGGGTTGTAGCTTCCGCGCCATTAGTTACATGCCATTCAAATTCATCTCTGAAGTGACGGATAGCACTGGCTACAGGCCAGGCTGCGGCATCTCCCAACGGACAAATAGTATTTCCTTCAATTTTTTTAGATACATCAACCAGCAGGTCCATGTCGCTCATTTTGCCATGGCCATATTCTAAACGGTGCAATACCCTTTCCATCCAGCCGGTACCTTCACGGCAGGGCGAACATTGTCCGCAGCTTTCATGGTGATAAAAACGGGCAAAGTTCCAGGTATTACGTACTATACAGGCATCCTCATCATAAGCGATAAATCCACCCGAGCCTAACATGGTACCGCTTACAAAGCCACCATCACTTAATGATTCATAGCTCATCAGGCGCGGCTCGTTGTTAATGGTTTTTAATATCAGGTTTGCAGGTAAAATTGGCACTGATGAACCTCCTGCAACAACTGCTTTTAAGCGTTTACCGTTGGCGATACCACCGCAATACTCGTCGGAGTAAATAAATTCTTCAACCGGTAAACCAAGGTCAATTTCATAAACACCAGGCTTTTTAAGGTTACCCCCAGCCGAGATCAGCTTGGTACCAGTGCTGCGGCCTACGCCTAATTTTGCATATTCATCGCCCCCTTCGTTGATGATTGGCACAACTGCAGCTATCGATTCTACATTGTTTACCACCGTTGGGCAACCATACAAACCAGCAATAGCCGGGAAAGGTGGCTTTATACGTGGATTACCCCGTTTGCCTTCCAATGATTCCAACAATGCGGTTTCTTCTCCGCAAATGTAAGCACCACCACCTGGTTGTACATATAATTCAAGATCGTAACCCGATCCTAATATGTTTTTACCTAAAAATCCTTTTGCTTTGGCCTCTGCGATGGCTCTTTCCAGGATACGGATCTGCGGCATCATTTCGCCGCGAACGTAGATGTACGATGTTTTGGCCCCCAGCGCAAAGCTGGCTACAATCATTCCCTCAATTAATAAGTGAGGGATGTAGGTCATCAAATACCTGTCTTTAAAAGTGCCGGGCTCAGATTCGTCGGCGTTGCAAACCAGGTAGCGTTCTACCCCTTCTGGTTTTGCCAAAAAGCTCCACTTCATACCGGTAGGGAAACCCGCACCGCCACGACCGCGCAAGCCCGATTTTTTAACCTCTTCCACAATCGCCTCGGGCGACATGGTTTTTATAGCCTTTTCAACAGAAGCGTAACCACCCTTTGAGCGGTAAACATCAAATGTATTGATGCCTGGTACGTTTATATGTTCAAGTAAAAGTTTGCGTCCCATTGCTTTAATTTTTTGCTTTCGCCCTTAAATCGCTAACCAGTTTATCAACCGACTCGTTAGTTAAGTTCTCGTAAAAAGTATATTCGGGGCCAATTTGTAAAACCGGGCCATAGCCGCAGGCAGCAAGGCATTCTACACCGCGCCAGCTAAATAAACCGTCGGGAGTAACTTCGCCTTCTTTTACACCTAAAGTGTTTTCAATATGATCCATTATTTTTTCGGCACCTACCAGGCAGCAACCGCTGGTACGGCAAACCTCCAAAACATATTTGCCGGATGGACGCAGCAGGTACATGGTATAAAATGTAGCTACCTCATACACCTCAATTGGCAAAATATCTAAATACTCGGCTACTTTATCCATTGCCTGCGGACTAACCCATCCAAACTCGGCCTGTACATAGTGCAGTATTGGCAGCAAACCCGATTTTTGTTTTCCTTGCGGATAGCGGCTAACCACGTCATCAAATTTACTGATCAGCTCCGGCGAAAAATCAACCGAAACCTGAGCATCTTCAACTCTAAGCATCTAACTCTCCGGCTATAACGTTTAAACTACTCATATTAATAATCGCATCTGATAATAACATACCGCGGCTCATTGGCGCATACATCTGGTAATTGATAAAGCTCGGCCTGCGGAAATGCAAACGATACGGGCTACGCCCGCCATCATTCACCAAATAGAACCCCAATTCGCCATTGGCGCCTTCAACCGAGTGATAAACCTCGGTATTAGGGGTAGGGATCTCACCCATCACAATTTTAAAGTGATAAATAAGGGCTTCCATGTTATTATAAACTTCTTCTTTCGGCGGCAGGTAAAACTCAGGTACATCAGCGTGAAAAATATCTGATGGTTCTTTTTCCAGTTTTACAAGTGCCTGCTCAATAATGCGCAAACTCTGCCACATCTCTTCGTTACGCACMAAAAAACGACTGTAAACATCGCCATTGGTGCCAACTGGTACCTCAAATTCAAAATCTTCATATGATGAGTATGGGTTCATGGCCCTTACATCATAATCAACACCGGCAGCACGTAATATCGGGCCTGTCCAGCTATAGCTTAAAGCATCCTCGGCAGTAACAGCGGCCACATCTTTTGTCCTGTCAACAAAAATACGGTTACGGTTAAACAGCGATTCAAATTCTTTAAGCGTTTTAGGGAAATCAACTAAAAACTTACGCAGTTTGGCAAAGGCTATGGTGTTGAAATTACGTTCAAAACCACCTATACGGCCAATATTTGTGGTAAGGCGGCTTCCGCAAACCTCTTCATAAATTTCATAAATAGCTTCGCGGAATTCCATCATATAAAGGAAACCGGTAAAAGCGCCGGTATCAACACCCAATACCCCATTACATACAATATGGTCGGATATACGGGCCAATTCCATCACTATCACTCGCAGGTAATCAACACGTTTTGGTGTGGTTATACCTAATAGCTTTTCAACCGTCATATGCCAGCCCATGTTATTAATGGGCGATGAGCAGTAGTTTAAACGATCGGTAAGTGGGGTAATCTGGTAAAACGGACGGTGTTCGGCAATTTTTTCGAACGCGCGGTGAATATAGCCTATGGTTGATACGCCGCTCACAATTCTTTCGCCATCTAACTGCAGCACATTTTGGAACACACCATGGGTTGCAGGGTGAGTTGGGCCGAGGTTTAAGGTTGAAAGCTCGTTTTGCGGATCGTTATCTGTATATACAGGATGGTTTTGCATCAGTATAAATTATTTTCTTTTTATGGTGATGCCGTAAAGGTTTCCCCATACGGCATAATATTATCTTCCGAAAAAGTAATCCTTTTTATCAACACGGTTCGGGTCTTCCAGCGGAAATTCCTTGCGCATCGGGAAAGCCGTCATATCGTCAACATTTAAAATGCGACGGAGATCGGGGTGACCGTCAAATATAACTCCGAAGAAATCATACGTTTCACGCTCCATCCAGTTGGCGCCTTCCCATAGCACGGTGGCAGTAGGTATATGTACATCGCCATCAACCAAAAACACCTTTATCCTGATACGGGTATTGGTGGTAAGGCTATGCAAATGGTAAATAACTCCAATTTGCTTTTCCTGCTCAGGATAATGTATAGCGGTAATATCTGTTAAAAATATAAAGCGAAGCGCGGCATCGGTCTTTAAAAAGGTCAACAGATCAATGATCTGCCCACGACCGGTTTCTACGGTAAGTAAACCGTAGGGTTCGCCTACCAATGTTACCTGCTCGCCGAATTTTTCACCGATTCTTTTTAAAAGCTCTTCGTTGGGTATCGTAGCCATTATTGGATTCCGTATTTAGCTAATAATTCCTGGTACTTGGGCTCATTTCTTCTGCGAAGCGATTCTGTTTGTACCAGCTTTTGAATGTTGATAAAGCCATCTATAATAGCTTCGGGGCGGGGCGGGCAACCTGGTACGTAAACATCCACCGGGATAACTTCATCTATACCCTGCAATACAGAGTAAGTATCAAATATACCACCGCTTGATGCACAGGCGCCCACAGCCATAACCCAGCGAGGCTCGGCCATTTGCAGATAAACCTGGCGCAATACCGGGGCCATCTTTTTGGCAATGGTACCCATAACCATCAAAAGATCGGCCTGACGTGGCGAAAAGCTTAAACGCTCGGCGCCAAAACGCGAAAGATCATAATGAGAAGCCATAGTGGCCATAAATTCAATACCACAACATGAAGTAGCAAATGGCAGGGGCCATAATGAATTTGAGCGGGCTATACCTATTACTTTATCAAGCGAGGTAGCAAAAAAACCGGCGCCTTCTACACCTGCAGGGGCATCAACTATTTGAATATCACTCATTGAACAATTTTAATAGAAAATCACTCCCTGATCAATACAGGTAATGAAATGCAAATTTACAATAATAAGATGTAAAAGGTACACTATGCGTTTGCGAAGACCATATTTAGAATCAGTCTAATTTAGTCCCAATCTAAAGCACCTTTTTTAATAACGTAGATAAAACCTAATAAAAGCGTGGCCATGAATATGAACATTTCTATCATGCCCTTTTCGCCCATTGCTTTGAAATTTACTGCCCAGGGATACATAAATATTACCTCCACATCAAACAATACAAATAGTATTGCTACCAGGAAATATTTGATGGATATAGGTGAGCGGGCATTCCCGACAACCTCTATTCCTGATTCAAAGGGGGTAAGTTTATCTTTGGTAGCGCGCTTGGGGCCTATTTTATGTGTTACAAACATAGTAGTTACCACAAACCCTAAAGCCACCAGCATTTGAAATATGATGGGCAAATAATTAACCGGTAAACTTTGTACTTCCATGCTGCAAATATACTAATGGAACAATAATAAAAAAGCCTCTTTTTCAAGAGGCTTTCTTTTATTTTAAGAGGCAAAGTTTAAAAATCAAGAGTTAGACAAAAACGCTAAGCTACTTTTTTCAACTCCTTATTCTATTCTACAAATTATTTGCTCTTACCGGGTCCGCCGGCTTTACGTGCAAAGAATGCAACTACTTGTTTATTAGTAGGATCATTATCCCTTGCCTTTGTATAATTGTCAGTAGCCTTGGCTAAGTCCTTTTCTTTAAATTCGGCATAAGTACCTAAATAAACATAAGCTTCTGCAAGGTTCTTCTTAGTTTTATCATCGGGTGAACCTTTAGCGTTTACCAACTCGATATATTTTTCATAAAACGGCTTAGCGTAACCTACAATATTATTACGGTCTTTATCTTTTAACTCGTTAACACGTGCACGATAAACATAAGCATCTGAAGTAGTCGGAGCTTTTTGAGTAACATAACTAAATGCAGAATCGGCTTTAGCAATTACAGAATCGGCACCAGGTTTCTTTTCGTCATATCCGTAGTAGTAGCTGATACCTTCGTAAAAATAGTCGGTAAGTTTTACACTGCGGCCACCTTTTTGAGTAACCAATTTGTATGCATCACCAGCCTGAAGATATTTTTTACCACGGAACAATGATTTGGCAATTTCACCATACACATCGGTCTGCGTAGAATCCAAAGCAAGAGTTTTTCTTAAAGTATTGATACCAACAGAATCCTGACCAGATGCCATTTGCAAACGGCCAAGGTATAGGTAATCACGTGGTACTATTCTTTTTGGATCAGCTTTGCTCAACCAGGTATTCATAGCGGTTAATCCGGCAGGGTAATCCTTATTTTCTAAAGCTGCGTAGGCTAAATAACGGTATGCCCTTAAATTTGATTTCGAAGACTTTGACAGATCGGCAGCAACAGCTTGCAGCTCCTGGAATTGGCCCGCACTGATTAAAAAGTCGGCATAACGCATTTGTGATTCAACCGAAAGATCTGTTAAGCTCAGGTATTTTTTGTATTCCTCAACGGCTTGTTTAATTTTAACAGATGCCATTTTAGGATCAGCATTTGCCCAGCGGTTATCTGTTTCGGCCCATTCACGGTAAGCGGGACCGTAGTTAGGGTCGATCGCTAAAGCTTCCTGGAATTGTTTTTCTGAATCCTCAAAGTTGTTTGCATATCTCCACAAAACGCCGGTTGCAACTTTAGCTCCCGGGTTTTTGGGATCAGCTGTATTTGCATCAGAATAAGCCTGGTAAGCTTCGTTACTTTTTATTTGTGAAGCATAAGCGTCTCCTAAGGTGATCAACAACTCAACATCCTTGGGGTTAATTGCTTTGCCCTTTGATAACACAGCAATGGCTGCGCTGGCATCGTCAACTGATATTTTACCATCTGATGTGGTAGGCAACAAATATGCTTTCCCTACATATACATAAGGCTTGCTATTTTTACCTGCAAGCGACACAGCCTGGTTAAAGCTGGTGGTTGCACCTGCTTTATCTTTATCTAAACGGGCAACGGCGCCTAAACCAGCATAATTTAAACCTGATTTTGGATTTACAGCAATACCTTTATTGAAAGCTGTTTTTGCCGAATCGGTATAATCCTGTTTAAGATATACCCAACCCAGGTAAAAGAAATTTTCGTCCTTATCGGCCTGTGTAACCGTAAGGTTTTTAAGCATCGATTTGGCTTTTTGATATTGTTCGGCGTCAATAGCTTTTTTGGCGTCGGCTAGACTTTGCGCAAAAACTGATGATGAACCTATAAATACCAGTCCCAATGTTGCCTTAGCTATTTTACTGATCATTTTCATCTTATTTAGTTATAATTTACTTTTTAAATTTATCTCTCTTGGCGGTATCGAATCTGGCAATAAACCTGATTTTAATATTATCTTCTGGCCTATATTGCCTCCTAAAAATGTAGCAAAACCGATAGCTAAACCAATTTTGCTTGAACTGTTAACCAGGTACAATCCCCTGCTTAAGGGATACTGTTTTAAGACAAGTGTTTCCTGTGATGGTTTAAAATACTGGTTAGGATATGTTTTATTAGCTTCATCCTTAACCCCAACAATCTTTACTTTCTTCACATAATCAACCAAATCAACATCCGGATTGTTCAACCAGCTAAAACCTGTTATGCCCAAAGCGCCCGGATGTTCACTAACGTATTTAATAACCTCTTTATTTGATTTAAGCGCATAAATGTTTTTATGCTTAAACTCTTTATTACCAGAGAAGTCCTTCAAATATCTTACCAAACTTGAATTGGGATTGTCAAAAACAACTGTTTTGTTTGGATCACCCAGCCCGTTTAACATCCTTTTTAACGTACTTATAGTAATAGTAGTATCATTTGATTCTTCATTTACGATCAATGTAACCGCGTCAATAGCAAAACGCTGTACTTCAACGCTTAAAGAACGCCTGATTAAGATGTTTCTTTCTGCCGTGTCTAAATCACGAGCCAATATGGCCATCCGCACACTGTCATTTAACAGCATATTTACAGCCTGGTTTTCTGTGCGGTATAAAAAAGTTGGCTCAGCAGCAGGATACCTGCTCTTATAAACATATTCTTCCTGACCGATGATAGGGGCAAAAGATTCATCAGCAACAAAAGTTGCTTTGCCTGCGTTAAAAGTATCTTCTGATACAGATTTTACCGTTTTTTGCTTACACCCTTCTAAAGCTGCACCTAAAAACAATACAAAAAAAACTAATTTAATGTGATAACTAATCTTCATACCGATCTTTCCTGAACACCCTCGAGAACCGTAAAACTGCATATCCAATAATAAAAGCACCGAAAAGCTTGCGCTGGTATGGCTGTAATTGCAAAGGAAGGCCTTCCCAAAACATTATCATTAAACCTAAGATAACGAAACAAATAAATGCAGCCGTTCCTAAAATAAGCAAAAACCGCCTTTTGGGCGATTTTTGCTCTTCATTGAAATTAAATGACATTATTTTAATTATCACCAGCTAAAGTAAAGCTTACCGGTACACTGTATTGTACACGAACCGGCCGGCCATTTTGAATACCGGGCTTCCATTTTGGTGAACCTTTTAATGCCCGAACTGCTTCCGCATCTGTACCCGGGCTAAGGCTTCTTGAAACCTTAATATCAGTTAATGATCCGTCACGTTCCACTACGAAAGTAAGGATTACGCGCCCTTGTGTCCCATTTTCACGGTCGACTGCAGGGTACCTGATGGTTTTGCTCAAATAAGCGCCGAATTTCTCAACGCCACCTGGGAACTCAGGCAAATTCTCAACCGATGCAAAGATCTTATTTGGATCTTCTTCAACAACTTGTTTAATATCTGAGTTACCTACCGGCTCATCAATCCTGATATCCTGATTAGGATCACCTTTTTGATCTTTCTGACCCGGATCGGCTACAGCAAGTTCCTTAACCGTTGGTGGATCTTTTTCCTTAACCTCGTTGTCTGGTTTTACAACCGGAGGAGGGAAACGAACCTGGTCAACCTTTGGTTTTGGTGGTTCTGGTGGCGGTGGAGGTGGTTTTTTAGTTTGATCCACCGGTGGTGGGGGTAACAGCACTACGTCTGTTATCTTTACTTTTTCATCAGCTTTGGGGATAAATCCCTTGATCTTAGCTATTATAGTAGGCAATGAAACAACAAGTACAAAAAATACTATCGCGTAAATAAGCGCCTTTGATGTATTTTTTGAGTTATCTCTTCTCAGTTCATAAGCTCCGTAAGCTTTGTTCCTGCTACTAAAAACAACGTCGATCCATTTCTGATCTAATATGTCTAATTTTGATCCGAACATTTGTTAGGCTTTAATAGAAATTAAAAACGTTATTTATATTATTTAATATCCTGGTACAGGTTTTCCCTTTTCAACAACTCAATTTCAGGTGCGCTGATATCAACTATACCATAGCTTTGAATGTTGGCGATAGCTATCTCATCCAATACACTTACCATGTTTTTGTATTTTGATCTATCGCTTGGTTTTATTACAACAAACATAAATTTGCCTGTTTTTGCCTGTACATCTTTACTTTTTTCAATCAGCAATTTACGTAAACCATCTGGTTTGTAATTTGTAACCTCAGGAGCTGATTTTCCCGGTTCGCCAAGGTACCACTCCAGCTTGTCATCGCTACCCAATAAAAGGGTTAATGAACGTGAAGCAGCAATAGGTAACTGATCTTTAGTTTTCTCATCCTTATCAGGCATTGCAAGGTCCATAGCTTTTGACTTGGCCAATGTAGTTGTCATGATAAAGAAAGTAATCAATAAGAAAGCCAGGTCAACCATCGCGGTTAAATCTACACGGGTTGATTGCTTTTTACTTCTAACCTTCCCGCCTTTGTGTTTGCCTCCCCCGGAGGTATCTAATTCTGCCATGATTCTTTATTTTTTAGGGGCAGTACCACCGCCGCCAAGATCTGTTATTAAACTAAACTTGTTAACTTTTTGCTTTTGCAAAATAGTTATAACATCCTTAATCACCGGGTATTCTTCCTTGCTGTCACCTTTAATGGCCACACGTAACTGCGTATTATGTAATGCAACCGTAGCTTTACGCGCTTCGCGAATCCAATTAAACAACTCGTTGCTTACCGAATCTCTTGGGATACCAGGTGGAACAAATTTCTTTTGCTGATCTGCAGATAAAGCAATAAACTGCTTTATCTGGCTCATAGGCACACCAACCGAAGTAACTGTTGAAAACCGGTTAAGCTCTTCGGGGGTGAAAGGTATTTTATATATTTCGCCCATTTGAGTTAAGGTTTGTTTACGTATGTCGGTTCCTTCTACACCAAAAAATGCTTTCTGAGATCCTACAGAAATTGTAGCAAAATCAGCTTCAGGTACTGGCTGCTGGATGGAAGATTTCGGTATATCGATCGGAACCGGATCTTCGGTTTTTGGTTTTGCAGTTAATATAAAGAAAGTTAGCAACAGGAATGCCACATCGCACATGGCGGTCATGTCAATTGCTGTACTCTTCCTTGGAACTTTTATCCTTGCCATATTAAAAATCTTTTAAAAATATATAGTGTATGATTATTAAAATTCTGCCTTTACAACCGTGCATTAGGCAGAAG
Source organism: Mucilaginibacter sp. P5_A6 (assembly GCF_056400585.1). Lineage (NCBI taxonomy): Bacteria > Pseudomonadati > Bacteroidota > Sphingobacteriia > Sphingobacteriales > Sphingobacteriaceae > Mucilaginibacter > Mucilaginibacter sp. P5_A6. The sequence goes on from NZ_JBFUKZ010000006.1 coordinate 226,026, forward strand.
CACTACTATATTTTTATTTGTTTTTGTGTGATGAAGCAAATGTTTGTACAATGCTAAATCCAGTTTCGTCAATAGCGTAGGTCAGTTTATCAATTTTTGATGTAAATACGTTGTACATTATAATTGATACAGCTGAAGTACTGATACCGAATGCAGTGTTGATCAAAGCTTCAGAAATGTGAGCAGAAAGTTCAACCTGATTTGGCACACCTGAAGTTGCTAATGCAGAGAACGCACCGATCATACCCACAACCGTACCTAATAAACCGGTTAATGTACCGATAGATACCAATGTAGCGATGATGGTTAAGTTTTGCTCCAACATAGGCATTTCTAAAGCAGTTGCTTCTTCAATGTCTTTTTGGATAGCCAAAGTTTTTTGATCAACATCTAAATTAGGCTCTGCTTCCATTTCGCCATATTTTTTCAACGCCGATTTGATAACGTTTGCCACTGAACCTTTTTGTTTATCGCACTCAGCTGATGCTGCTGCAATGTTACCTGCGTTTAAAGAGGCCTGAATTTTTCTAACAAAAGAATCTACACTACCTGTACCTGATGCCTTACCAATTACTACGAAACGCTCAATAGAGAACACGATAACCATTAACAGGAATGACATGATCAATGGTACGATAACACCACCTTTGTGAACTGTACCGTAGATGTTTGCAGGATACCCGTTTTGTACGTCGCCGCCTTTAAAGTTACTTTGATCGCCTAATATGAATACAAAAATACAAATTGCTACTACTATACAAATTGGAATTGCTAAAGAAGCAAACATGCCCGATGCACTTGAGCTTTCTTTCTTAACAGGAGTAGTTGGTTTTGTTGGTGCGTTTGCCATTACTTTTAATTTTTAGTTTTTAGTTTTTGTTTATATTATAAGTTAGTTAAATGTGCTCTAAAATGGGAATAACAAAAATAGAATTTTATTGAAATAAAAAAATCATTTATATTATTCTTTACAATTTTTTAATACCAAATTACATTTTGTGTACAATTGGATATAAATAACGTAATAATGTCCTGTTATTGTGTGTTGCCACTACAATTATTTGCAATGAAAACCATTTTTTTTAATATTATCAAGCAATACTGATAAAATTTATGCTACTATTTCGTTACACTTCCATTTAGGCCGGCATTTATTATCTCTGTAATGCAAAACATCCGCAGCATGTCTGAAATGTTTTAGTGTACAAAATACGCTATTACTTAACTTAATATTCTGTTTATGAGTGCCTTAAAATCAAAGTTATCCGCCGGCTTTTTTTGCTTTGTAGCCATCCGTTTGCAGCAGGGTTAATATTTTATCCCTGAAATCGCCCTGGATCAATATTTCGCCCTCCTTTACCGAACCACCCACCCCGCATTTTGTTTTTAGCTTTTTGCCAATAGCCTCCAGGTCGGTGTTGGCGCCTACAAAACCTGTTATACGGGTAACAAGTTTACTGCCCCCCTTACGGTCAAGATATATTTTAAAGTTTTGTTGTTGAGGCGGCAAAGTTCGGGCATCATCCCGGCCGTTTTCCTGGTATTCAAAATCCGGATCGGTTGAATAAACTACACCGGTAAAATTCTTCTTTGCCATAGTGATCAATGTTAAAAGCCCGGGCCAACAATTACTTTTAATGAACCCGGTATTATATTAATATGTATATGGGTATCCATTACCTGCGGCTCGCCATCGAGGTGAATAGGACCTGCACTTTGCCTGGTAATTTTAATGTCCTTTCCCCTTATAATTTCAATGTACCCAGAGGATTCAATTGTTTTAAGCATGAGGCGTACGCCAATCTCGGGCAGGCGCCATATCGGAAATTTACGAATAATACATACATCCAGCAAACCATCCTTCACCGATGCTTTAGGCGAAATATGCACATCATTGCCCCACTGCGATGAATTAGCTATACTTATTATGAATGCTTCCCGCTCGTACACATTTCCGTCAATTTCAATTTGGTACTCTTGAGACTTGTAAGCTACAATCTCCTGCATACTTGATTTGATGTAAGTTAAAAAACCCCGCTTTTTGCCGTGTGAGAATACTTCTGCGATATGGGCGTCAAAACCCATGCCTGCCATATTAAAAAAAGGCAGCCCGTTCATTTGTCCCGAATCAATGGTTTCAACTTTATAAGCGCTTAATGTTTTTATAGATTCGGCAGTATTCATCGGAATTCCTAAAAAACGTGCCAATCCGTTGCCAGATCCGAAAGGAACTACCCCCAGGGCTGTGCTACTGCCTACTATAGCCGATGAGATCTCGTTCACCGTACCATCGCCGCCAACCGCTACTACCACATCAAACTTATTTGCGGCCTCGCCTGCTATTATACGGGCATGCGATACGCCATCACTATAAACAATGCTGGCATCAAACATATTCTTATCAAGGTTCTGGTCTATCAGCTCTGGCACACCATCCTTCTTCTTCCCCCCCGATATAGGGTTTATTATAAATAACGCTTTACGTTTCAACTATCTGTATTAAATAATAAAGTATCAAAAGTAAATGTATTTTCGGCTTTGTAAAATTTGTTTTATTTTTGCCACCCGAAAGTGGACTGATTTAATTGTCTTTATTTAAAAGGCATCGGATTGCAACCACGTAAAAAAGTGCTAAAACCAATGCTTCTTTTTACTACGATGCCTTTAAATCTCCACTCTGCTGTTTTACTTTAGTAATTGTATAAAAAATTTATATGTCATATTTATTTACTTCCGAATCCGTATCAGAAGGACACCCGGATAAAGTTGCCGATCAGATCTCAGACGCGCTGATAGATCATTTTTTAGCATTCGACCCCAATTCAAAAGTTGCCTGCGAAACACTGGTAACCACCGGGCAGGTATTTTTAGCCGGGGAAGTGAAATCAAAAGCTTATTTAGATGTACAAAAAATAGCCCGCGAGGTGATCAACAAAATTGGGTACACCAAAGGCGAATACATGTTTGATGGCAGCTCATGCGGTGTGCTATCGGCCATTCATGAGCAATCGCCGGATATTAACCAGGGCGTTGAACGCAAAGCTCCTGAAGAGCAGGGCGCCGGCGACCAGGGCATGATGTTTGGCTATGCTACTGCCGAAACTGAAAACTATATGCCGCTGGCATTGGATATCGCCCACGCCCTATTAATCGAGCTTGCTGCTATCCGCCGCGAAAACAGCGAGATCAAATATCTTCGCCCCGATGCAAAATCGCAGGTTACATTAGAATATAGCGATGATAATAAGCCACAACGTATAGACGCCATCGTTATCTCTACCCAGCATGACGATTTCGACGAAGAAAAGGCCATGCTGACCAAAATCAGCGCTGATATTATCAGCATCCTTATTCCACGGGTAAAAGCCAAATACCCAACGTACGCCCACTTTTTTAACGACCAGATAAAATACCACATTAACCCAACCGGCAAATTTGTTATCGGTGGGCCACATGGCGATACGGGCTTAACCGGACGTAAAATTATTGTGGATACCTATGGTGGTAAAGGCGCGCATGGCGGTGGCGCATTTTCTGGCAAAGACCCTTCAAAGGTTGATCGTTCTGCTGCTTATGCAACCCGACATATTGCCAAAAACCTGGTGGCCGCCGGCGTTTGTGACGAAGTTTTGGTGCAGGTATCATACGCTATAGGCGTAGCCCAGCCAATGGGTATTTACGTAAATACCTATGGCACAGCCAAAGTTGAATTACATGATGGCGAGATTGCCCAAAAAGTAGAGGCCGTTTTTAACATGACGCCATATGCCATTGAAACCCGCTTTAAACTACGCAACCCCATTTATAGCGAAACTGCGGCGTACGGTCATTTTGGTAAACCAAGCGAGACGGTAACCAAAACCTTTATAGCCCATGACGGCAGCGAGCTTAAACGCGAAGTAGAACTGTTTACCTGGGAGAAACTGGACTATGTAGATAAGGTAAAAGCAGCCTTCGGGTTGTAGGTTGTACTAATATATTTATTGCACAATAGCGACTGGTAAAAATCAGTCGCTATTTTTGTTTTGGGGGGAGGATTGGGATGAAGAATAAATGGACAAAAGCCCGAACTTCATTTTAGGCGGGAAATATTTAGCTATAGATAACATTTGTACAATAAATAACGAGAAAAGTTAACAATTAGCGATAAATATTGAACCTGCATATCATCCACTCAACCCTACCCTAAAGTTACCCTGCGGACCACCTTACTCTCTCCTTCCTTACCCCTGCCATCCCGCTTTATAACTTACCTGCTACCCCTGCGAAGTACTGACAAAACAGTGTCACCATATGTTTGGCGGGAGCTGCGTAACTTTGTTTGTATCCCGGTTACGGGGGAGCCTATCACGAAGTTTTGAATTAAACATATCACCTAAATTTTTTAAGAAAAAATGTTAAAGGCACATTTTATATTAAATAAAATATATTATTTTTATCACCAAATAAAACTATAATATAATTTATAAATACCTTTTACCTAAAACCTATTTTACCACCTCAACCCTATCACAATAACATGAAAATTATCTCATCAGTAGCTCCTTAAGATACATCTCACACAATTCCTGATTTTAACTTATTCAGCATAGCCGTAACGCGGCTGTTATGCCTGGTATGTTAATTTTTTTGAGCGGAACAAAGCTCTAATAACATTTTTTATCCCCAAACAAACTATTACCCATCATGAAAAAATTATCCTTAACGTTTATCATTATTTTATCGGTTTCGCAATTCTTACATGCGCAATGGACCAATGGTACAAATATTAATAACACCAATACAGGGAACGTTGGAATAGGCACCACAGCGCCGCCTTCAAGCAAATTACAGATTAATGAATCATCGGACAGTAAACCTGGTGGAGTTGTTGCAGCAACGAAATCTGTTTTTAAACTTTCCCGATTTGGAACTCCTAACTATTCTTATAATGAAAGCGCTGAATTTAGAATAGGTCACGGCGGACCGAACGTATGGGGCAGTAAATTAGAACTGTTTGTGAATGGAGGGAGTAATCAAACCGATATTCCCGATCAGCAGGTGATGTCCTGGTTATACAATGGAAATGTGGGCATTGGAACCTCATCTCCAAATGTAGCCCTGGAGATTAATGGATCGCTGTGCGGAGGAAATACTAACCTCGACGGCTTTAACACAAATTTTTTAGCAAACTCATCTAAAGTTTTAATTGGCTGGAACAGGACAGCAGGAGCAGGAGAAACAGATCTTATTGCTAATCAGGGCTTAGGATCTGTGGGAGGATTTGCTTTCTATAATCATGATAATAGCAACAACGAGAAACAATTGATGTGGCTAACCGGAGACGGAAGACTGATGATTGGCCTAACCACCGGCAATACCGGCAACAATAAATTAGCTGTGGGCGGCGGCGTGATTGCAGAGTCGGTAACTGTTAAGCTACAGGCCACCTGGCCCGATTACGTTTTCAAAAAAGATTATCAACTCCCATCCCTCACCGATGTAAAAACCTACATCGATCAAAACCAGCATTTACCGGATATGCCATCCGAGGCGGAGGTTGCCAAAAATGGGCTGAACCTGGGCGAAATGAATAAGCTGCTGGTTAAAAAGGTGGAAGAGCTGACTTTGTATTTGATTGAAAAAGACAAAGAAAAAAAAGAACAGGAAGCTATCAATCAAAAAAACACCCAACAAATAAACGAACTCAAAAATCAGCTTGAATCAATAACAAAGCTCTTAAACAAAAACTCAACCTCAAATCTTAAATAAATGAAATCATTTTCTCTGCTAATAATAGCGATACTATTTACAAACTTTTATTCTTATGCGCAAAATACTTTCCCGGCTACCGGAAACGTCGGTATCGGCACGACCAGCCCAAACACCACTTTGGACGTGAACGGAGCTATATCCATGCAAACATTCGGAAATATATCATCTGCCAGGGGGGCAGCCAACGGATTTACAAACCTATTTTTGGGCGGCGCGATCAAGGACAATTTAAACGGAACTTTTACCGCGCTTGGCGACGGTGGAAGCAATTACTGGGCGGCGATTAGGATGGACAACAGCGGTGGGAATCTTGGCGCCATTAATTTTTACAACGGGAACTCAACAGGCGGCTCTAATTACAATATTTCTAATACTAATCTCGCCAGCTATCTGAGAATGACCATTACAGCAGGAAATGTAGGAATCGGGACTTCTGATACCAAAGGCTACAAGCTTGCAGTAAACGGCAACGTAATAGCTACCTCCATGACCGTGAAGCTTTACGCCAACTGGCCCGATTACGTTTTCAAAAAAGACTACCAACTCCCATCCCTCACCGATGTAAAAACCTACATCGATCAAAACCAGCATTTACCGGATATGCCATCCGAAGCGGAGGTTGCCAAAAATGGCCTTAACCTGGGCGAAATGAATAAGTTGCTGCTTAAAAAGGTGGAGGAACTGACTTTGTATTTGATTGAGAAGGACAAGGAGATGAAAGAGCAGGATATCCGTATTGAAAAACTGGAAAAGATCATTAACAATAAAAAATAACTACCTGTAACCCGATTAGTAAAAAACAATAACAACAAAACATGATGATGAAAAAGCTCTGTTTAAGCATACTTTTTAGTATAACCCTATTGTCCTTCTGTAAAGCGCAATATACGGCCATTGCCTGTGGGCCTAATGTTACCCCCGCTATGAATTATGTTTTTTTGGGAAGCCTCGGGTTTCCGCCGGATAACAGTGCAAACAGCCAGAAATTACAGGTTGATATCATTGGCGGCGGCTGGGGGGCTGATGATAAAGGGACTACAACTTTTTACATTGCCAACAGGGGAGGGCTTAGCGTAAACCAGGTTACCCAAGGTGGTTCATCCTTTGCGGGGTCTCGTTTGAAGATCTATCAAAGCGGCACTACAACAAGTTTTTATCTTGCGGTCAACAGTGCTAACGAGTACCTGGCATTTGCTGTAAAAGCCTACCTGTTTGGGTATGCCACTACAGCGCAGCAGGTAAGTATAACCACGCAAACAACGGTTCCAACGGGTACAGATATTACCTCCTCGATAACGGTTACACCGGTGCTCATAACCGACCTGAATGGTAATATTGGATTGAACACCGCATCCCCTGATCCGGCCTACCGTTTATCAGTCAACGGCAAGATCAGGGCTAAAGAAATCAGGGTAGAAACCGGCTGGGCCGACTATGTATTTGATAAAAACTATGAACTGCCGGCCCTTGCCGATATAAAAACCTATATCGACCAAAACCATCACCTGCCCGAAATTCCATCTGAACAGGAGGTTGCCAAAAACGGTGTCAGCCTGGGCGAGATGAACAGATTACTGCTTAAAAAGGTGGAGGAATTGACTTTGTATTTGATTGAGAAGGATAAGGAATTGCACAATCAACAACAGCAAATCAATCAACTCTATAAACAATTTAAAAAAACACTAAAAAACAATTAGCATTTAAGCCAAATATGGCTCAAATGGGAAAGCCCAAATTTTCAAATAACTACCGTTACCACATCATGTTAAAAAGACTTATCACAACCCTGCTTTTTATTAATATTTTTTCATTGTACTCGGAAGCTCAGCAAGCCGCCAACGATATAAGTAATGCTTATTACGTATCGCCGGAGGTGAGTAATTTAGGTAAGTATGGCCAGATTCCGGTTGATCTGTATAATGGAACTTATAATCTATCCATACCTCTATATGAAATAAAAGAAAAAAATATTTCAATTCCAATTACTATTAATTATAATTCAGGAGGTAACAAAGTAAATATGGCTCCTACATTGGTGGGGTTAGGCTGGAATCTTTCTGCAGGCGGAACAATATCAAGAACCATTAATGGTGAAGCGGATGAAAGCATAGGAGCTTATGTAGAATATGTTAATGATGAAACTCAACATATCTATACTAATTTACAAAAAGGCTACTGGCATGTAAAAGATCGCCTGGCAATTTCAAATTGGTATGATCCAGGTAATTTCTTTGAACTACCTATTGGCACCTGGCATGATAAAAACCCCGATGAATTTAATTTTAATTTCAATGGGATCAGTGGCAGTTTTTATATGGATCATAATGGCATTTGGAAAATAAAATCTAAGCAGAATTTATTTCTTAAAATTGATTGCCAGATTACAAATCAACCACGTACAGGCACTGGACTTGTTCAGCTTCCGGTCACCTTTTATAAATTTACCATCACCAATGATCAGGGCGATCAATATATATTTGGTGGAGATGAGAGTTCAATAGAATATAGCGGAGGCTTTGTAATGGATGGGGCCAATTATTTTGATGCTGCCTATAACGGTGTTTTCTATAATAATCCTTTTACAGAATATGGTGTATTGGGGCCTTATCCCACGGCATGGCATTTAAAGGAAATTGTTACTAAGACTGGCGAAAGAATTTCGTTTTTATACGATAAGAAAACTTCTTATTCAACTGGTACGGTATATAAAGGCATTTATGGAAGCGGAATAACATTCAATCCACTGGGGAGAGCAGATTTTAACCCTTGTCAATTATCGAAAATTGTAACGCCAACCCAAACTGTTAATTTTACATTATCTAAAAGCAATAATTTTTTATCAGGCAATTTCTATAAATTTTTCTATAAATTATCAAATATAAATGTACTTAAGGGTGACGCAGAATTGAAAGATATCACTTTTAATTATATAGATAATACTAATGAGCGTTTGAAATTAAAAAACATATCATACAAAACCAGTTTTGGAAATTACAATTATGCCTTCACATATAATCCATTGGCTTTACCGGATTACGCGAGTGAACAAATTGATCATTGGGGTTATTACAATGGGAAAACTCCTCCTGGTATTTCTACAAATTCGCAATTCCCGGCAAACTTTTATAATTCCAAAGAAGCTGATAATACTTATACCCAGGCAGAATTACTAACATCAGTACAGTATCCAACCGGGGGTAAAAGTACTTTTTATTATGAACCTAATACTTACGCAAAAGTAGCCAAACAATATCCTTTTACTATTGACAATATTTCCGGTGTCGGGGGCGGAGTGAGAATAAATAAAATAGTCAACGACCCTGCTACGGGTACGTCTGAGGTTAAGGAATACTTTTATACAAGCAATTCTCTTAATTCTACAGGAACAAGTAGTGGGGTACTTAGTGGCATCCCTGTTTATTATATTCCTGCTCAGGGCGGCGTTGCATCTTCTTTTCAAAACAAAATGATCAATACTTTAAGTTCTACTTACGGTAAAGATGTCACTTATACCCGTGTTGTCGAAAAGGCAAGTTCCGGGTTTACAGTTTACAATTTTTCAAATCATGATAATGGATTTGCTGATGTTCCTGCTTTAGCAAAAACAAATGGGAATTCATTCCTGGTAAGTTCCAAAGAACTGGAAAGGGGTAATCCGCTAATTGTAGAGAAAATTGCAGATAATGCCAATCACGATTTAGTTTATAAAATGGAAAACTTCTATAATGATGACCCAGCAAGGTATAATGATTTTGTAAGAGCAATAGGAGGGTCTCCAAACGGTGGAATGATAAGTGGCGATACACCTGGGATTGCCTCAATAGTTTACTATACTTTTACACCTTTTTTAAAAAAAACCATCGAAACGTATTATCATTCTAATGGCAACCTTTCTGTTGTGAATGAATATAGCTATGATAATATTTATAAAAAATTAAAACAAATAAAAACAACCAATAGCAATGGCGATGAATTGTTTACTTATTTCAGATATCCGTTTGATGTGATCAACTATACGCCCGCACCTGGCGCAAATGCTACAGTTGCTCCTTACGCATTCATGAAGGAGAAAAATATTATTAAAAATCCTGTCGAAACAATAAAAACGATTAAAATTGGCGGGGCTGAAACTATCAGAAGTATAAATCTTGCTTCATATAAAGGATTAAACATTACACTACCGGATAATTCAGTTATTCAAACCGTGGTTCTTAATACCGATTATAACATTAAATCTACTCCACTCCTTAAATCAAGCTATGGTAATTATATTGTTAATTTAAACAATGGGGCCGAACAGGAAACCATTTCTTCAACATTAGAGCCTAATATACTTTACAGTAAATATGATAATGGTGGTAACATAACCGAATTGAAGAATTTACATGTACAAGATGTTAATCAAGGGTTTAATAGTATTGCCTGGGGATATAATAAACGATACATGATTGCCAATATAAAAGATGCCAAAAGGGAGGCCGTATCATATACAAGTTTTGAGGAGAAATTAGCCGATGTATATGATGCAGATGACTGGCAAATACTTCCGCAGCTTCTTCCTAATACTAATGCTAATCTTGCTATCAAAAACAACTATTATGTAGCCGGTGGAAAAACCGGGAAATATTCATGCAATGCTTCGCTGATCACCAGCAAAACATTTCCTCAAAGCAATTGCGTTGTCACTTTGTGGGCAAAAGGAAATGGTGCCATCCTGGTAAATAATATATCTCAAACCATAAATGGCGACTGGAAATTATATACCTGGAACATAAATGCAACAACTAAGATAACCATTAATAACACAAACGCATTAGCGATTGATGAGTTAAGGTTATTGCCGGTTAATGCCCAGGTAACCACATATACTTATGATCCTTTGGTAGGCGTAACAAGTGTTACAGATACCAAAAATCTTATAACGTATTATGAATACGATGATTTTCAGCGACTAATGAACATTAAAGATAAAGATGGTAATATTATAAAAAACTATCTTTACTATACCACAAATCAAAGTGGTGTTCCTCCAATAGTTTTTTATAGCAATGCTGCAAAATCGGTGTCATTACAACCTATCTGTGGGGCAGGCTATACTCCGGGACCTGCAGTAACTTACCAGGTTCCCATGGGGCTGTATACTTCCAGCGTATCCCAGGCCGATGCAGATAATCAGGCACAGATAGATTTGAATAACAATGGGCAAAATTATGCCAATGCTAACGGCACATGTACATTACAAACGGGTAATACTACTATTAGCCTAAGCACCAATACCAGTCTGGGAGGCACAAACTATCGTTTAATTATCAATGATACAGGGCAAAGCTTTACCTTTCCATCATCCGGAACAGCTACATTCTCTGTAACATCCGGTACATATAACTCAGTAAGCGTAGCGCCTGTCGGGCAGCCTTCGTCATCACACACCTTTAGGATGGGCTCAGGTATGCGTTCACCGGTAACAGGAACGAGCGCGACATTTAATACCGTGAATTTTACAAATGGTGCAGCGGATACCAGTATTTCAATTAATTAAGAACCTGCAAAAAAGGAAACAGTATGCTCAACCTTATCAACAGAAAAAACCTGCAGTTAAAATCAGTCGGTACGCTGATTATCTTGCTCTTAACTTTTAGCGCAAAAGCTCAAACGTATGTAAATGCACCTATGACCGGTACGCCGGCTGCCGGTGCTTATTATAGCAATAGCAGTATTGTACTTAACCCCAACTTCAGCTTTACAGCCACAAGCGGGCAAAGCCTGAACCTGTATATTGTAAACCCCGACTGTGTACCACAGACAACTGCATTAAGCGGAAATCAGAATTATATATTAACCTCGGTGCCCAGGGTGGGCGGTATTACTTCAGCGGCAGGGTTGGTCAACCGCAGTACCTGTGAGCTGATGCAGATTGTGCAATACTTTGATGGGCTGGGCCGCCCCCTGCAAACTATCCAGATAAAAGGATCCCCTGCAGATAAAGATGTGGTACAGCCTGTTGTGTATGATGCCTTTGGCAGAGAAGCTCAAAAATACCTGCCTTATACGGCAACCACTGCTGATGGCAGTTATAAAACAGATGCAATATCAGGTACGGGTGTTTTTAATTTCTATAATCCGTCGGGTATTCCGGCAACGCAGACACAGTTGCCGGGTGGCATAGCGCATATCACCACGCCTTTTGCAATAACAGTTTATGAGCCCTCGCCGTTGAACAGGGTTATAGAGCAGGGTACTCCGGGTGATGCCTGGCAGCCCAATACAACCAATGCAGATCTGAGCCATACCAGCCGGATAGCATATAGCACCAATGATGCTACAGACATCAATACCATAGCCAGCACATTTAAGGTAATGTTATACAAAGTTAATATAGCAACAGATGGTACACGTACGCTTGTCAATGCAGGTACAACCGCGTACACTGCGGGGCAGTTGTATGTAACCATAACCAAAGACGAAAATTGGCAGCCGGCGGATCTTCGTGTTGGAACAGCTCAGGAGTTTAAAGATAAGGAGGGTCATGTAATACTTAAAAGAGTGTTTAACAAAAAGCCTGACGGTAATATGGAAATGCTTTCTACTTATTATGTATATGATCTTTCTGGTATGCTATGCTATGTGCTGCCACCAGGAGCATTACCAGATGGAGGTACGGTAACCCAAACCACATTGGATTATTTGTGCTACCTGTATCGCTACGATGGACGCAATAGGCTGATAGAAAAAAAGCTGCCAGGCAAGGGTAAGGAGTTTATTGTGTATAATTCATTAGATCAGGCAGTAATGATCCAGGATGCTAATCAGCGGAGCACGGCAAACCAGCAATGGACTGTAAGTAAATATGATGCAATGGGGCGGGTTGTGATAACCGGACTTTATACTCATACAGGGAGTACGGCCAATACAGAATATCGTACTTCTATGCAAACGGCTGTAACAAATAATGCCAGCTTGTGGGAAACCAGGGTTGCCGGTGGCAATGGGTACAATACATCGGCAGGTGTTTACCAGACTTATCCCACAACACTTAATACAACATTAAGTATCAACTACTATGATAGTTACGATATTCCGAATCTGCCATCAGCTTATGATAAGCGCCTGGCGACTGGCATGAGCAGCATGACAAAGGGACTGCAAACTGCAAGCCTGGTCAAAGTACTAGATGGTACAACCAGCAGCACCAATATGCTGTGGGATATAAATTATTATGATGACCTGGGACTAAATATCCGAAGTTTTAGCCAGCATTTCAAAGGCGGAACGGTAAGCGTTAATAATTATGATGAGATCAATGACAGCTATGATTTTACAAATGCGCTGCTAACCAGCAGTCGCAATAATTATATCAATAGCGGCAGTACAGCTATGCTTTCTGTAACAGCAAATACCAGCTATGAGTATGACCATATGGGAAGGAAAACTAATACCTGGGAAGAGATTAATGGTTCAAAAATACTATTGAGCCAGACTATCTATAATGAAATAGGGCAGCAGATCGATAAAAAATTGCATTCGGCAAATAGCGGCCAAACTTTTATACAAAGCGTAGATTACCGTTATAACAGCCGTGGCTGGCTGAAAAGCATCAACAACGCAGCTTTGAGTAATGACGGGTTGATCAACAACGATATCAACGATGCTTTCGGGGAAGAGTTATTTTATGATGATTATGGCACTACAGCATTAAAACAGTACAACGGGAACATCAGCGCTCTAAACTGGCAAAGTAAAGTACCCGCATCATCAGGCGTACCCCAGGCTTTGCAGGCCTATGAGTACAATTATGACCGGATAAACCGTTTGACCAGGGCTAACTTCACCACTACAGGGCTCGTGGGACAGTATAATGAGGTACTGGGCTATGATGTAATGGGTAATATCAAAACACTGAGCCGTTTTCGGGCCAATGCCACAACGCCTATCGACCTGTTAACTTACACCTACGAGAACGGTAATAGCAGCAGCCGGATACAAACCGTTATAGATAACAGCGGTAACGACCAAGGCCAGTTAAACGGTACTACCAACTATGTAAATGATGCTAACGGAAATTTGTGGACCGATAGTAAAAAAGGGCTTACCTTTACTTATAATTACCTGAATTTACCCAATACCATCACAAAAACGGGTACCGGAGCTGGGGTAATTACGTATATTTACGATGCCGGGGGCAGAAAACTGAGAAAAGTGCTGACCGGAGCCAACCGGGATTATGTAAACGGTATAGAGTACGATAGTAATGGGGCGTTGGCCTTTATGCAAACCGAAGAAGGCCGGGTAAGACCGAACGGCGGTAGCTATTTTTATGAATATATGCTGAAGGATCATTTGGGGAACACGAGAGTGATGATCGGACAGGACGGTGTAATAGGACAGCAAACTGACTATTATGCGTTCGGGATGGAGATGAACCGGGGTGTAAATGTAGCTCCAAGCCCCGATAATAAATATAAATATAATGGAAAGGAGCTACAGGATGAGTTAGGTATGAATCTATACGACTATGGAGCAAGATTCTATGATCCGGTGATTGCAAGGTGGAGTACCGTTGATCCGTTGGCAGAACAATACAGAAGGTATACTCCGTATAATTATGGAGGAAATAACCCTATTAGATTTATAGATGTTGATGGAATGTTTTTTGATGATTATTTAATCAGGTTAGATGGAACTATACACAAAGAAAAAACGGATGACAAAAGCGATAGTTTTTATATCGAAACGTCATCTAAGGAAGAAGGGAATAATACTATTAGATCATACGATAAAATAGCTACAATAGCCAAGAACGATGCCGGATTGTTGCAGTTACCATCAAACGTAACTTATAATGGAAAAGATGAAAGTACTTCCTTTTCATTAACTGTAAAGGACGGAAATGAATATCGTTCATTTGTGAGGGGTGACGCGCTCGCAGCGTTATTTGGAGCGGCTTCTGCATCAAATGTTAAAGATCTTACGGTAGTTGGTTTTAGTTTATCTGATGGTAAGTCCCCTGATCCCAGCGTTTCTCATAAGCAAGGAAAAAATGGCGATTTAAGGTATTTGAATGTAGATGAAACGGGAGCTTCTACTTTAGTTGGAGATAAAAATCTGGACGTAGATAGGCAGAGTACTTTAAATGATAATCTTTTTAAATATGGTTGGAAGAATATGATTTCCGAACGTAGGCCCGATGGTAGCTTATTACCACACACAAAATCTGCTAAAGAGAGCGGGATAAAATCAAATCATAAAACACATTTACATTTACAAGGTTTTAGACCTAAAATAATTAAATAAAATGATACATCGTTTATTAATAATCGCTTTATTGATCGGATCGGTTAATTCATTACTTGCCCAGGAAACAAAGATGTTAGGCACAGGTGTTGTTTTTCTCAAGGATGATTTCAAACAAATAGATGTCCTTAACACAGATGGATCCAATTACTTGAGATTAACCCAGACTACAGGGGGAGAGATAAAAGCTAGCTACAAACAGCCTTTACAACAAAGCATATTCCTCAACAGTATTAAAGTATACTATCCATTTTATTATTCAAAGCATAGTAAATATGGAGCCCCATTACCTAAATTATCTATAAGGGCATTCTATACTGATGAAAATATTATTGTTTTTGACGCGGTTAAAACTGATAATTGTTATAAGGTATTTATTAATGGTAATTGGAAAGTAATTAAGTCAAATAATTCTGTGGTTTATGAAGATTGGAGCACATATATCAAACGTGTTTATGTTAAGGCAAATAAACAGCACCCTCTTTATAAAGGAAATAATGAAAAATCTGTAGTGGTTAGTGATAATATTGAATACAGTTATAAAATATTAGAAGTAAAGCAGGATTGGATAAAAGTGGAATGTTCTGAGGAATGTGAGGGGTGTCCGGATAACAAAATATTGAGAGGCTGGATAAAGTGGAAAGATAAAAACTTAATTCTAATTGATCTATTTTATGCTTGTTGATATACAGACTGCTAAACATTCTGTTGGTGTATGCGACACTTGTACATGTATGTCTTGTTTAAACCATAGAAATTGCAAGGCTCCAGCCTTGTGGCCCGCATGCTGAGTATTGAATATGCAAATCCCGGATGTTATTCTCATCCGGGATTTTGTATTTTTAGCGTATGAGCCGCAATTATAAATTCAGAAACCCCGAAGGATTATATTTTGTAAGTTTTGCAACCGTTTTTTGGATAGATGTTTTTGTAAGGCTGCAATATTTTGACTGCTTAACACAGTGCTGTCCTAAAGGCATGGCGCATACTTAGCATGCGGGTCACAAGGCTGGAGCGACAGCGGGCGGGTAGCGCCGGTAGATCACTTGGCAGTAGGATTACCACAAGGTCAAGTTGGCGTTACAACAGTTGGTCAGGTACGCGCAGCAGGAGGCGACGTCATACGAACCGAAGGCGCCAGTAAGTGGCATGCTACTCTGACTAATTTGCCACCAGAAATAGCGAGTAAATTACTTACTCCCACATTTAAAAACCCGGCTAAAAAATAAAACCATGGAAAAACTACCAACTATTTTTGCAGACTTTAACAATCTAGATATAGAAAAGAGAGCGCGTTTAACTACTAATGGTGCAAAAGATGATATTAAAGCCCAAAACATCAAACTATCTCCTGGATTAAGAGTTTTATTGAATGATCGAGAAGAACTATCCATTATTGGAATTGTAGAATTCTCAGACAGAGAAAATATTTGGGTAGCGAGATTCGATTGGGATACCTTAAATAATTTAGTGTAGCTGCCGTTAGTATTTCGTTACCCTCCAGCTACCGCAAGCGTTTCTTTCGCTGCCGCAAGCTCCAGCCTTGTGGCCCGTGTGCAAGGTATTGAATATGCAACTCCCGGATGTTATTTTCATCCGGGATTTTTTTGTATCCCAAATTTGCGTTAAGGATTGGCGTGGATACCGGCCATTGCGCTTAAGGCCTGCAGGCGTATGAACAGAAAGCCTGGCCCTCGCTTCTACCAGCGGGGGAAACGCCCGAATGTGTACGTTAATCCTTGCAGGGTAGCTTAAAGCTAAAGGTGCTCCCCTGGCCAATGGTGCTATCAAACCATAGTTCGCCGTTTTGGCGTTTAACAATTTCGTTGCAGATATATAGGCCTATGCCTAAGCCGGGGGCGCGGTAAACATCATTAACCTGGTAAAAGCGTTCAAATATATAGGCTTGCTGTTCTTTGGGGATGCCCTGGCCAAAATCCTGGATGCTGCAGGTTAAATATTCGCAATCGCAGGTGAGCGAGATATAAACCTTATCGGCAGCAGGTGAATATTTAACCGCGTTGTCAATTAAATTGGTAAGCAATTGTATGTAGCGGTTACGGTCGGCAAAAAACTTACACGCATGATTTTCTTTGATGATAAGCCGGTGCGAGGGGAATATTAACTGTAAATCGCTCACTACTTCGGCAAGCAGTAGATTAACTTCAAATTCGCTTTCGTTAAAGGTAAGCTTGCCCGATTCGATGCGCGAAATATCTAACAGATCCTGCACCAGGTTATCTAACCGCGCTATTTGCACGCGCATCCGGCTTAAAAAGCGCTGCGCGCGCGGATCGTTAACTGTTTCAGACCGGCTCAGCAATTGCTCGTAGCCCTTTATTGAAGTAATGGGCGTACGTAATTCATGACTAACCGTACTTATAAAGCCATCCTTTTGTATTTCGAGGTGCTTTTGCCTGGTGATATCGGTACATGAACCTACCAGGCCTATAAATTCGCCACCCGGCAAATGCCTGGGCGTACCCGATGCAATTACCCAGCGTACCGAACTATCTTTAAAACAGATGCGGTAATCGATATGGTAAGCTTCCTGTACCAAATGAGCTTTATCATAAGCTTCAGCAACGCGCTGGCGGTCGTCGGGGTGAATTACGTTTAACCAGGTATCATTTAAACTATCCGAAGTAAATGCCGATGTCCACTCCTTCCATTTTTGATTTACATAAACTAATTCTCCCGATGCATCCGACATCCATAGCGCGGTAGGCGATGCCGTGGTTAAGGTTTGTAAAAGCGAGTCTGTTTCGTCGCGTGCTTTCTGCAGCTCTATCTGCTGCGTGATATCCATCATTGAACCCACCATCCGTACTGCTTTATCCTCGGTAAATATGGTGTAACCCCTATCCAGGATATTTGCGTACGAACCATCTGCGCGGGCAAAACGGTATTGATCGGTCCAGTTTTTTTCGCCGGTTTGAATTACCTGCCTGATGCCGTTTACTACCCGTTCTTTATCCTCAGGGTGTACCCTTGACGACCATGACTCTATATTTTGTTCAATTTCCGTTTCGTTATCGCCAAATAAATGCAAAAAGGTTTCGTTCCACCACAATTCATTGGTTTCCAGGTTCCAGTCCCAAATGGCGTCGTGGGTGGCCCTGGTAAGCAGTTCAAAGCGCTCAACATATAATGATAGCCTGGTAATATCGTTCACCATAACCAGCCTTGCGGGTTGTTCGTTAAAATCTACCGGGTAAGAAACTATCTGTACATGAATAATTGTTCCGTTTTTTACAACATGGCGAAAATCTCTTTTATGCGTTGCCGGCCCGGACAATGACTGTAAAACCGATTTCAATTTTTCAATATCTTCCCGGGGACGGATATCCGTTATAGTCATACCCAAAAATTCTTCGCGCGAATAACCATACTGTTCAAGCGTAGCGTTATTAACCTCCAGAAACCTTAAAGTTGCCGTATCAAAAAACCACATAGGCTGAGGGTTTTGATAAAACAGGATCTGAAATAACGATTCTTTATTTTTGGCTAAGAAATTATCCATTCAAATTCAATTCACTATATAAAATTTCGCATCTATTATCACACCCGGCTAATTCAATGTAAAATTAGGTTTATTATATAATTCATGCTATTATTCATAAATAAATAATATTCTGTTAAATAAATTATCTTTTTAAGCAATAATTTAATAAACACAATATACGGGTTTGTGTAATTTAAACCATGTAACATGGTTTACTTTAAAACCGTTTGCTGCCGCAGAATTACGCGGTTCTCGTTTTTATTTAGCGTAGCCCTACCTTTTTCAATTGCGTATATGTACGCTTTAATTAGCGTATTGATACTACATGCCCTATGTAGATTAATCCACAATTTTGACATCATAAAATTTACCTAAACAATGATTGTCAGCAATTTAAAAACAAAGTTAGTGAGCAGCCTGAATATAAACGCCGCAGGGATCATTTACCTGCTCATACTTCAATAATCGTAAAACTATAAGCGCATTCCATTTAAAAATTTAAACCTTATAAACATTTAAAAATTATGAAAAATTTAGTCACAGGTCTGGCCGGCGCTATCGGCTCAAAGTATCTTAAAAACCACAACAAGCTTGTTTTTGTAGAATACGGCGGTTTTATTTCCAAACTCGATCTTGTACAGGGCTCGGCCGGCATTGTATCGCAGGGAACAGCAATTATTAAAGGCACCTGGCTTTTTGATTGTGAAACGGGCACTAATGTGGGCATGGGCGCCACTGCAGATATCTGGTGGGAACAAATTGACAGTGTTAAACGCCAAATGGTACCCCAGGGTACGGCGCAAATAGTTAACCTGGGCCAGGTTAATTTTGGCCAGCTTACACCAGCCGCCATGCAATTGTTCAATTATACTTCAGGCGCTATTATTGGTAATAATGATGCATCCAATAAATTAGTTGCAGGCGATGTTTTTTGCGTTAAAACCCGCGAGGGCAATTATGCCAAAATAGGTGTTGTTGCTTATGGTTACGACCTTAAGATACAATGGGTAACCTATAAGCTGAACCCCGCATATGCGCATATCGGCATAGGCTACAACCAGCCCGAGGACATCTGTGTATTAAATAACGAAGCCACCGCTTATGTTACCGAACGCACGGGCAATATTGTTAGAGTAAATTTAGCTAATGCTAACCGTAATGTATCAACCGTGGTATGTACGGGCTTAAACACACCGCAGCAGCTTTGGGTAGATGAAGCGCACAACCAGGCCTACGTAGTTGAGTATGCCAATCCGGGCAGACTTATCCGGGTTAACCTGGGCACAGGGGTGCAAACGGTTTTATATAATGGCTTAAACCTGGCAGTGGGATTAACGTTATCGGCCAACCTTTCTTATGCTTATGTTACCGAGCAGGGACTTAACTGCGTAAGCCGTATAGAACTGGCAACCGGTATTAAAGTAACAATAGCCACTGGTTTAACCAGTCCGTTTTACCTAACCTGGGCCGATGCCACAGAAAGCCGCCTACTGGTAGCCGAGCGCGACCCGGCAAACCGCATCTCGGTTGTGGATGTTACCAAAACTACCGCAAATGTAAACCTGCTTATCGGTGGTACCGCATTCCGCCCATCAAGTGTAACCGTAATCACACCCGGCATCTATTGCGTAGCAGCTAACAATCAAATTGACCAGTATTTTTTAACTTTAGGTGCAGGCAACTTCCTGTACAAGGGCATTGGCTATGTTGCCTGGAACCTGATTCCGGCCAGCGGCAAGGCCGATACCACCTCGCTGCCCACCTACCCCTACCAGTTTCCTAAAGATTCGCCTTTCGGCGGTACACTCCCGGTAAATATAGATCACTACCATGCATGGAACTCGGGTATTGCATACTACCGCGTACTGGTAGATGGCCAGCCCCGCACAGATAGCTGGAGCGAAGTACGTATGGACCCTGCAACCGGTTACTATAATATTGTTGAAGCTAAAAGCACCCAGCCAGGCGGTTATTATGCTGTGCACAACCCGGTGTATTCCTACATGGAAACAGATATTGGCTGTAAACTGGGCAGCAACAACCTTACCAACGGCTTGCATAGCCTGGTTGTAGAGTTTTATGATGCAGCACATAACTTGGTACCGTTTTATGATGCAGCACATAACCCGGTAACCATCGGCAACAACTTATTTATTGATAACCAGCAATGCGTGGCATCCTTAGATATGCCGTTACTTGATGGCAACCACGCTACTACCGATTGCGGTTATTTAAAATACACCGATAAAACGCACCCCGTATCGCTGCATTGGGTAGCATCTCATCCTATGGGCTTTGCCACCTATGGCTTTAGCATTATTAAGGGAGCTAATGGTTTCGATAGCGTGTCGGGATCACTTTTACCGGCTACTTTTGTAGATTATACTTATGTAAAACCGGTTTCTGCTATGCTGGGCTCCTGCCCGGGCGTAGCAGCCTTTGCCGAATCGCTTGCTGTATACTCTACAGTAATTAACGGCGTAGGCAGGCAGGCACAGTACGATGCATATAAAAGCATAGCATTTTGCCTGGCGCCTTAAACATTACAGGTGCAAGGCCAATATTATTAGTTAATTTCACAGTCGCTGTCCCAAGGGTAGCGGCTGTTTTAGCTATACAGATCCGCCCGGCAGAGCTTCGGCGCCGTTTAACTTAAAACCCGCTTACCAATATACTAATCCTACAATCCAAGCGTTCTCCCTGCATCACTATTTACATATGAATAAACAGGTGACGCTTGCCCAAATACGTTTTAATACCGAGAGTAACGGCCGGGACCTATGCTGGCGACTGGTTTTGGATGGTGAAGAAGTACTGGTTGATTCTGTAAACATACATGCCCCGGTTTTTACCTCCCGCGATTGGATTGAACCCATAAGTAAATTCAAACACCACATTTCTGTTGCCGATTGTCATGTACATATCGACGAAGCCGGCGCTGCGTTGATCACAGCCGGTTAAATGGATTTTTTTTGGACGAAGGACTTTCGGACAAAGGACTGGAGTGAAAGACAAAAGAACATCTCATTTTGCAGCTACAGGAACCTTTTTCAAAAAGGTTCCTGTAGCTGCATGTTAAATAATAAACTATTTTAATATAACCAGCATCCACCTCAGGTTCCTCTGTGAAAGAACCTGAGTGGGCAGGAAAATCCTTTGTCCGAAAGTCCTTCGTCTGAAAGTCCAAATCCTTACTCTTCTAGTCCCCAGAGTCTAACAAGTACGCCTCTCTCCTGCGTTTTATGTTTATAAAGCCAATCTGTTATCCTCAAATAATCAAAAACTGTATCTGTTATGCTTTTTAATATTTAATTACGTTTGTTGTGTTAATTTAAACTCCTGATCATGAAAAATCACACAATTACGCTATTGCTTTTATTGGCAATATCTATAGGCAGCAACGCACAAAATACAACCATGAACATTACACAACAATCAGAAAAAACAGTAAGGGATTTTTTAGAAATTGTTCGTTCCGGAAAATCACCTGAAAGAGCCTCAGAATTTATGGCAGATTCTGTAAAAGCGCACCAGCTTAATGCTGAACATCTGGAAACCGTTGCCAGAACACCCGAAAATTACAGCCAGCATGTTAATGAATTCCTGCAAAGTTATGGTCATTACCAATTTGAAGTAACTGAACTCATTGCCAGTAATGACAAAGTTTATGCCCGCTGGAAACAAACCGGGAATCAAATCGGTGATGTCGACGAATTTAAATCTACAGGGCTCCCCGTAACTGAAATAGGGAGTGCGGTTTACAGGGTGTCCAATGGAAAGATAGTTGAATACTGGATACAGATTGATAGGAAAGGAACAGAAATTCAGCTACAGAATAACGGAAAGGCTAAATCCGGCGCAATTAAAACACGCTTACCCTTCGCTGATGCTTACATTTCCGGCGATGCGCTGTACATATCCGGCCAGATTGGGATTGATGACACCGGTAAACTGGTAAACAACGGGTTTGAAGCAGAAGCAACGCAGGTAATGGAAAACCTCGGCAATGTATTGCGTAAAAGCAGGCTTCACTACAAAAATCTGGTTAATGTAACTATCTACCTTACAAGTATGGATAACTATGCTGCTGCCAACACTATTTACAGTAAATATTTCGACAAGAAATTCCCGGCAAGAGTATGTGTAGCCGTTAAAGAGTTACCACGCCAGGCGCACATTGAGATTGCGGCGGTTGCCGGTTTTAATAACTAATCTTGCATCGTGGCATATCATGAAAACAATTCCTTATTATCATGTTGCCGTATTCGCGAACAGTTTAGTCCCCGCCGGCCCCCTTTGAAAAAGCCCCCTGTAGCTGCATGCTAAGTACTGAACTATTTCAATACAACAGGCATCCTCCCTCTGGTTCCCCCGCGAGAGAACCTGAGGGAAATCCTTTGAGGATTTTCGGACAAAAGACTTTCGGACATAGGAGTGAAAGACAAAAGAACACGACATTCGGCCGATGTGAAAGAACCTGAGGGGCAGAAAAAATCCTTTATCCGAAAGTCCAAACCCTTTTGCCCGCTCAAGGTTTCTTTGAAAAAGGACCCTGAGGCCGCATGCTAAGTAACGAACTATTTCAGTACAACAGGCATCGCTAACATGCCTATAAGTATGTTTTTGGGGCGGGCAACAAGTTCCCCATTTTTGCCCATTTTATTTCTCAATGCTTCGAAACCTTTATCATTTTATAGTTGATTTAAATTGGAATAGAATTTGAGTATCCCGAGAAAAAACCTTCATCGCAAAACAAAATTTTCTCTATGAAAAATACTTTAAAAATTACAATTACAACACTGATTGGCATTACCCTACTTTACACGGCTTGTAAAAAGAACGACGCAAAAATTACCGATACAAAAAAAACAACAAGTGTAAGTCAGTCTGAAGTCGCTAAAAAAATGGCCTTAAGCGTTTACATGTCTTTGTCTACGCAGTTAGCATCTGCGCATATAAGCCATTCAAGCGCTGGCGGTAAGGACAAATTAACCATCATGGGTCAAACAATTTTAACCAAATGTGGAGATTTCGAAACCACGCCAACTAATAGAACAGTAATTAATGGCGATACGACCCGTAAATATACGGGCAACTCAAAATTTACTTATTTGTGCGACGGACAATTATGGGCGAATGGCTATAATATTAATGCATATGCTTTGGACGATACCATGCACACAGTTGTTAGTGGCAAAGGGTTTGAAAATGTTTATGATGACCTTTTGAATTTTCATGTGAAAGCCTCTGATGGCATTTATTTTACAACCGCCGGAAGCGCGTCGGCTACTGCCCGTTTTAACGTGCTGAATAAAAATGTTCTGAGCGAATCGCATTATTTCGCTACCAAATATTTGTTTCAAGAAGTAGTTGGCCGCAGAGTACAATCGGCTGATAAAACAACAGGGAAGTTTGTACTTGGGAAAGTGTACTTTGATTATGAGGAAAGTCACGATTATAAAACCTCACCTGATAAGAATTCAAAGGCCAGCAATAGCGGTTATATGGTATTTTTGGATAATGATACCTTACAATCTTATTTTAAAATAGAAGGCACAACAAACTCATATTACAAATACGTTATCAACCTGCTAACCGGAGAAGTAAGCAAACCTGAGCGCATTAATTAAATATTAAATTAAGCAAACCAGAAAAGAGGCTATTTTCAAAGGGTAGCCTCTTTTTATTTATTGAGATTTTCCGCAACTTGAAGGCATGGGAAAGGGAGAATCAAACAAGGTAGTCTTTAAGCCATATGCGCCTGACTGGTTGACGCTGTAGGCATCCACCCCAGGTTCCCCCGCGAGAGAACCTGGGGAAAATCCTTTGTCCGAAAATCCTTTGTCCGAAAGTCCAAATTCTTAGTCCTTTGTCCCAAAGTCCAAATCCTTGCTCTTTCATCCAAAAATCCTTCGTCCAAAAACCTATCTTTGCCCGCATGAATATTCTGATCATCGGTTCTGGTGGAAGGGAAAGCGCCTTCGCCTGGAAAATTGCACAAAGTCCTAAATGTCAAAAGCTTTTTATTGCTCCTGGTAATGCCGGCACCCACCAGTATGGCACCAACGTTAACCTTAAGGTTACCGATTTTGAGGGCATTGGGGTTTTTGTTATCGCAAATGCCATCAGCCTGGTGCTGGTTGGCCCCGAAGAACCGCTGGTTAAGGGAATTCATGATTTCTTTTTGGCTGATGCGCAGCTGAAAAATGTACCGGTGATTGGTCCACAGCAGCATGCCGCCCAGCTGGAAGGCAGCAAGGATTTCAGCAAACAGTTTATGCAAAAGCATAACATCCCGACCGCAGCCTACAAAACATTTACAAAAGATACCCTGCAGGAGGGCCTTACTTACCTGGCCACAGCGGGTTTGCCTGTGGTGTTAAAGGCCGATGGCCTTGCAGCCGGCAAAGGCGTATTGATTTGCCTTACGCTTGAAGAAGCCCAATTAGAACTTACCCAAATGCTCGCCGAAGCTAAGTTTGGCGATGCAAGTTCGAGCGTAGTGATTGAGCAGTTTTTGCAGGGCATCGAGCTATCTGTTTTTGTAATGACCGATGGCACCAACTACAAAATACTCCCCGAAGCCAAAGACTATAAACGTATTGGCGAGGGCGATACCGGCTTAAATACAGGTGGTATGGGCTCTATTTCGCCGGTACCTTTTGCTGATGCCGCCTATATGAAAAAGGTTGAGGAACTGGTAATAATCCCTACTGTTGAGGGACTAAAAAAGGATAATATCCCCTACAAGGGTTTTATATTTATAGGCCTGATGAACAAGGATGGCGAGCCATGGGTTATTGAGTACAACTGCCGCATGGGCGACCCTGAAACCGAAAGTGTAATGCGCCGCATTGAAAGCGATTTTGTAGACCTGCTACAGGGCGTTGCCGAAGGTAACCTCAACGAAAAAGAACTCATCATATCGGGCAAAACTGCAGCTACCATAGTAATGGTTGCAGGCGGCTATCCCGGCGAATACCTCAAAAACAAAGTAATAACCGGCACCGAAAACGTCCGCGATTCGATAGTATTCCACGCGGGTACCAGTAACGATGGTGAAAACGTGATAACCACCGGGGGCCGCGTTTTAGCTATAACCTCACTGCAGAACAATATGTTTAACGCGCTGCAACAAGCCACCGCCGATGCCAGCCGTATTTATTACGATGGTATGTACTTCAGAAAAGATATCGGGTTTGATCTTCTTTAGTTTATTAGTTCATTGGTTCACTTGTTCATTAGTAGGATAGCTTAGATAACAGGCTATCTTAACTAAAAAAAGCCATGCCGTTTAAATTTGGCATGACCTTAATGAACAGTTCACCAATAAACTAATGAACAAGTGAACCAATGAACTAACTATATCTTCCCGAAGATTTCGGCAAGTTTATCTTCCAGGTCATCGCCACGAAGGTTTTTGGCAATTATCTTCCCGTTGGGGTCTAATAAAAAGTTTTGGGGAATACCGCGAACAGCGTATAAACCGGCCGCTTTACTATCCCAGAATTTAAGGTCGGATACGTGATTCCAGGTAAGGCCGTCTTTATGGATGGCAGCCATCCATTTGTCTTTTCCATTTGGTTTATCGAGCGATACGCCCAAAATAGTGAATTTTTGACCCTTATAATGGTTATAAGCCTTCACCACATTGGGGTTTTCCCTGCGGCAGGGACCGCACCATGATGCCCAAAAATCAATCAAAACATATTGCCCGCGAAATGAAGACAGGTTAATGATCTTTCCACTGGTATCAGCCTCGGCAAATTCAGGCGCTATTGCACCCAACGCTACAGCCTTAAATTTAGGCATCCTTTCGCCCAAGGCTTTGCCTGCTTCGGTGCTCTTTACAGCAGGTGTTAAGGCATCGTATAACGGTTTCAGATCTACATAATCGGCGCTGTAGGCTAAGGATTCCAGGGCATTCAGGCTGATAATGGAGCCGGGATTTTCCTGGATAAATTTTTTATCTGTTGCAGCGCTCATATCGTCGATGGCTTTTTCATCGGCTTTTGCTTTTTTGATATATTCAGGAGAAGCCTTTTGCTCATCGGTAGCTGCTTTTTGCTTTTCTTCCAAAGTCGCGTAAGCATCATTCACCGGTTTTTGCACTAACTGATATTTTTCGTTTTCCTGGTTAGTTTTTGGTCCGTCAACCGTTGCGTTTTCAATCTTATCGGTAGCAGTTACGTTAATAATACCAGGTTCAAGATAAATTACGCGGTATCCATCAGCGTTGCCTGTACCCGTACCTTTCCGATTAAATAACAGGTAGGCATTGAGCGGCGCGGCGCCAACAGAACCTGTAAAGTGAAACTTACCATTAACTACAGTACAGGAATCAAAAATAGGCTTGCCCTTAGGGAACCTGTATTCGAGGTAAACCTTGGCAGGGGTGCTAAATTCACCTATTTTTCCTTGTATGCTATATTTGGTATCCTGCGCAAAAGCAATAGCGGGTAGCGTGGCTAGTGCTAATAATATTGTTTTTTTCATAAGAGATAAAGTTTATATCGCAATATAATATGTAAAAACAATATATTACTAATAGTCAGTAAAAAGTTACATTGTTTTTGGTTGATTAAGGGGGCGGTGAGTAGTTGATAAAGTTAAATTTGGGCAACAGAGATTAGTTCAACTAACCGCCTAAGTTTTATACAACTTCATCAACCACTTACCTATATCTTCCCAAACAATTCCTGCAGCTTGGCATCAAGGTCTTCGCCGCGCAGATTTTTGGCGATGATCTTTCCGTCGGGCCCTATCAGGTAATTTTGAGGGATAGAAGTTATAGAATAAAGCGCGGCTACCGCGTTGTTCCAGTATTTAAGATCAGATACCTGGGTCCAGTCGAGGCCGTCACTTTTAATAGCCGCAAGCCAGGCCGATTTGCTTTCAGCCTTATCCAATGATACCCCTAATACAGTAAAGTTTTTTGCTTTGTATTTGTTATAGTTGCGCACCACGTTAGGATTTTCCTGGCGGCAGGGCCCACACCACGAGGCCCAAAAATCAAGTAGCACGTACTTACCCCTGAATGAGGATAGTTTAACAGGTGTGCCATTTACATCATTTTGCGTAAAATCGGGAGCAACAGCACCAACGGCAGTCGCTTTTAACATATCAAGCTGGCTTTTCAAAACCCTGCCTGCCTCAGTTTCCCTTACACTTTGCGATAACGAATTATACAAAGGCAGAATTTCACCGGGATCTGGCGAAGGGCCACCTACCGAACTTAAAGCAAGTAAACTAAGGTAACTGTTGGGATTATCAGTTATAAAGCTTTTTAAAGTAAAACTCTGCAGCGTTTGCAACGCTTTGTACTTGGCCTGCATACTGCTTTGAAAAGCAGGCGACTTTTGCTGTTCCGGCGTTGCAGCCTTAATTTCGGCCATTAATTTTTCGCCCCTTAAATTGATACTTTTCAGTTGCTCCTGCAGTTTTACATTATCAATATTAAGCTGCGAACCGGCAATCTGCGCTTTTTTAACAGAGTCCTTACTGGTAATGGTTAATGTACCTTTATCAATAAAAAAGCTCAGGTTATCCGCATTATTTGAGAGGGCCCTGCCATCAGCATATTGCTGTGCAAATTTTTCAATACCTACTCCCTTATAATCAACAACCAGCGTGGCATTAACCGGGTTTAGCATTGTTCCTTTAAAACTGAACACGCCATTAACAACATCGGCAGAATCAATTACGCTATTAGCACCTAACTGGTATGACAAGTAAACTTTAGCCGGAGCGCCTGTATTTCCTATTTTCCCGTTTATTGTAAAGGTATCCGGAGTTTGGGCAAGTGCCATAACCGGCAACAATGCGGTTATTAAAAAATATATTTTCTTCATCAGAATATTAAAACTATAAGATTTGATAACGTTAAAATGCGGTTCTAATTGTAATTATCAGTTCAATTTTTGATAGGTACG
This sequence comes from Mucilaginibacter sp. P5_A6, assembly GCF_056400585.1. NCBI lineage: Bacteria > Pseudomonadati > Bacteroidota > Sphingobacteriia > Sphingobacteriales > Sphingobacteriaceae > Mucilaginibacter > Mucilaginibacter sp. P5_A6. The sequence goes on from NZ_JBFUKZ010000006.1 coordinate 254,508, forward strand.
CCACCACAGGTCTGGTAACTCGCCGGATGTAGCTGTTTTATAATCGGCATAACTACAGGGCACCAGGTGAAAACGCTCATTACGCGATCCGCCGGTTGGGTACGGTACCTGCATCCACCAGCGATCGGATTTCTTGCTTTTTACAAATACCACTTCCTGGTCTTCATGTTTAAGGCTGGTTTTGTAAATAAGGTATTGTGATTTTGGGTTGAGCGGAAAATCACGCTTCCGGCCATAAAAACCATCCACAAAATACCATATCATCTGCGCCAGCAACATAGCAGTTTGGCCATTATTATCATACGCCGGGTTAAATTCATAAAAGCCAATTGAGCTCAATTTATCATTAAACCCGGCATACCTGCATAGCTGACAGGCCTCCTGCCCGTTAAAGCCGTTGGGAGAAGCATTGGCATTTCCCATAGCATCTGATGACCGGATAGCCCCCACATCAAAACTAATCATACTGGCGTTACGGATGGCAGGTTCTGTTACGGCAATGTTGCCGCTCAGTTCGCCAAGGCGGTGTACATCAAAGTAAAGCTTATCCATTACCCGCAAACTCTCCTGGTTGGCAAAATACGTTTGATAGCCCAGGTTACTAAAATTGAACAGGTAATTGGGCTCGTGTAAAAATATCTTATTGAGATAGGATTGCGAAGTGGTTTCCAAACTTCCGGATGTTTCATCCTCATCCAGGTCGAACCGCGAATCGATCACCACCAGGTCTACCTTTTGCTCCAGGTCTTCATATCCCAGGTACTGTGCATAGGTAAGGTCCTGCCCGCCACCTATAATAATAGGCACAATATCCTTTTTAACCAATTCGGCAATTACAGTTTTAAGGGCAAAGTAGGTATCGGTAACCGTTGCACCGGCAACAATGTTACCCAGGTCGGCAATTTTTAAATTATAACCACCTTCGTTAAGCTGGTATAATTTTTCGCGGATATAATCTGGACCAAGGGCGCAGCCCTGGTTGTCGGTCGCGTTGCGGTCGTCCATCACACCAATAATGGCGAGGTCGGTTTTTTCTTCCAGGTCAGGAAAATCGACCGAATAATGCACAATTATATCGCCAAGCTGGCTTGTATAATACCCCTTTTTAGGAGCGATCTTTTTTAGATCAACAGGTGTAAAAAAATCAGCTAAGGACATTAATTGTAATTTGAAAATGTGCTAATTTGAAGATTTGAAAATGATCAATCGCTTACTTCAGCTGCAAATATGCAAATTTTCAAAAGCAGTGTATGATAAATCATCAAATGATATTGTGCACTTTTACATTTTCAAATCAGCACATTTTCAAATCTTCAAATTAAAATGATTCTTATTACTGGCGCAACAGGTTTTTTAGGGGCCGAACTGGCAAAGCTGCTGGTTAAATCCGGTGCGCATATTCGTTGCACAAAACGGGCTACCTCAACTATACCTGCTTTACTTGTTCCTTTTCAATCACAAATTGAATGGGTTGATGCCGACCTGCTTGATATTTTTGCATTGGAGAACGCGCTGGAAGGTATAACCCAGGTTTACCATTGCGCGGCATGGGTATCATTAAAAGCTGCCGATAAAAAGCCGATGATTAACACAAACGTTACCGGCACAGCAAATTTGGTTAATTTATGCGCAGAAAAGGGCACCAGAATGGTGCATGTAAGTTCCATTGCTGCCATAGGCCTTGCCAAACCTGGCGAACTTACTACCGAAAATCACCACCTGGAACAGTCAACAGAAAATGATGGCTATGCCATATCCAAGCTGGAAAGTGAAATGGAAGTATGGCGGGGCATTGCTGAAGGTTTGGATGCCACGATTGTAAACCCTTCGCTCATTATAGGCGCCAGTGCAGGCAAAGAAGGAAGCGGCGCATTGTTTAATACCGTACGTAAAGGACTTAAGTTTTATACCACCGGCAGCATTGGCTTTGTTGATGTGGAGGATGTGGCCAAATGTATGATAGGCCTCATGAACAGCAATATCACAGCCGAACGCTATATTATCAGTGCCGAAAACTATACCTATAAAGCCATAACTACCGAAACTGCCCAAGGGTTCGGGGTAAAACCACCTGCTATGTTAGCCAAACCATGGTTAATGGAACTGGCCTGGCGCGGAGCCGCCGTTTGGGCTACCTTAACGGGCGGTGATCCGGCTATTGATAAAACGTCGGCACAGGCTGCTTCTGTAACGCGGGAGTTTGACAACTCAAAAATTAAAAAGGCTATCGGTATTGAGTTTAAACCGATAAGGAAAACGGTTAAAGAAATTTGTGAAGTACTGACATAGCCTTCTAAAATATTTCGCCAATTTACAAATTAACAAAAGGTTAAATTAATGAGCTAAAGCCTCTACAAACAGGTCATATTCCATTTGTAAGCCTAAGATTCTTTATAAATCAACGCACTCCTAATGAACTAATAAAACTCTGCTTACCCTATCAATAAAATTTTTCGCACATTTGCACCCAAGATGGAGCAGTACTTTATTATTGATTTCGATAGCACGTTTACGCAGGTTGAGGCCCTTGACGAACTGGCACGCATATCTCTCAAAAATCACCCCGACCGCGAGGGTATTTACAAGCAAATTGAAGATTTAACCAACGCCTCGATGGAGGGCAAGCTATCCTTTACCCAGAGTTTAGAAGCAAGGGTTAAATTGCTGCAGGCCAACCGCGATCATTTAAAGCAGCTTATCAGCCATCTTAAGAAAAAGGTATCCACTTCATTTTCCCGTAATACTATTTTCTTTAAAAATCACCAGGACGAGGTTTTGATCGTATCCGGCGGTTTTAAGGAATTTATTACGCCCGTGGTTACCGAGTATCATATCAAAAAAGAAAACATCTACGCCAATACCTTTGAGTTTGACGAGGAAGGCAATATTGTAGGCTATGACCGTACCAATCCCCTCTCGCAGGAAGGTGGTAAAGTTAAATTACTAAAAGAGCTGCAATTGCCCGGCGATATTTATGGCATAGGTGATGGCTACTCCGATTTCCAGTTAAAGGAATCGGGTATGATCAAAAAATTCTTTGCTTTTACCGAAAACATCGAGCGCAAATCTGTAGCCGAAAAGGCCGACCATATTACACCAAGCTTTGATGAATTCCTGTACCTTAATAAACTGCCAAGAGCCATCTCGTACCCCAAAAACCGGATTAAATGCCTGGTAGTAGGTGATATTGATGAGGATGCACAGGCCCAAATGAAAAAGGAAGGCTACAACATCCGCAACCGGGAAACTATTGAAGAAAAATATTTAGAGGAAGCCGGAGTTTTATTCTGCGATGAAGAGCATCAGCCCAATCCCGAACAGATCCAGAACGCCGGCAGGTTAAAAGTGATAGGTATTTTTGGCAAATGTAACCGTAAACTGGCAGATGCAGCTACCGATTGCGGTATTATTATATTTGATGACCCTAAGCATAACCCCCATAACAGCGATTTTATTCCTAAGCGGGTTATGGCTTTTATGAACGAAGGAAAAACGCATACCAGCTGTAACTTTCCCGATCTGCAGCCGCCAAGGGTTAGTAATGCGCACCGCCTGATCCATATCCACAAAAACATACCCGGTATATTGGCTAAAATAAACGATGTGTTTGCCCGCCACAACATCAACATAGTTGGCGAGTTTTTAGTTACCAATGCCCAGATAGGCTACGTAATAACAGACGTAAACACCGGCTATGACACCCAGGTACTTAACGAACTAAAAGCCATTGAACATACCATAAAGTTCAGGCTGCTTTATTAAGGTTGCGAGGTTCGGGTTACCGGGAGCGAGAGCTATCGGGGGAAAGTTTTTAAACTGTAACGCCCGAACCTGGATTTATTCTTCGTCTGCAAACGGCACCACCAAAACGGGTATATTTGAATGACGGATAACGCTTTCGGCTATGCTCCCCAACAGCAAACGATCAAGACCAGAACGTTTGTGCGTACCTACTACTATCAAATCGGCATTAAACTCTTTTGCGCAATTTATTATGCCATCGCCGGTGTTGTCATATTCAACAAATTTCGAAACTTCTAACCCGCTTCCAAATTCTTCTATAATACCTTCTATAACTTTTGATGATTGTTCGCTCTGCAGATTCACAAGTTCAGTTTGCATTAAGCCCAGATTAGGATCCATCGATATACCTGTAAAGCCATCGTTAGCATCCGGCGGATAAACAACAGGTTCAATAATATGTACCAAACCAACTGCTGCGTTATACATGCGGGCAACATCAAAGCCATAAGCAGCGGCATTATGAGCGTAAGTACTATCATCAACGCCTATCAATATTTTTCTGATTTTCATGATGTTTAAGTTTAGATCAGAATTTACTATTCTGTTAATTCAAAAATTTTGTAAATCCCGGTTCAGATAATAAGACATTCACACTTTAAAAATGTTTTATCTTTTGGAGATACTTAGGCTTATTTCAGCTCATCTCATTTTACTACCTTTGTTAATGCAATTCCATCCCGAAATTGAAGATCGTCTGGCACAACTACAGGAAAAATATGAGGCCATGGGCCAGGATATGAACTCGTACCTCGACGGCTTACTTTATGCTGATTTTTTAACGTATTGGGATTATATCCACCTGGATACCTTACTAAGTTTACAAAATCCTAAAACGCCTTTCCCGGATGAAGAAATATTTATCATCTACCACCAGATAACCGAACTATATTTTAAGCTGGCCCTGCACGAGTGCCGGCAGATTACAGAAGCACAGCCACTAACCGCCGAGTTTTTAACAGCCCGGTTAAAACGTATTAACCGTTATTTTGGGGCTTTAACCCAATCGTTCGAGATCATGGTTGATGGTATGGAGAAAGATCAGTTCCTTAAGTTCAGGATGTCGTTGTTGCCTGCCAGCGGCTTTCAATCAGGGCAGTACCGGATGATTGAAATTTATGCTACCGATTTTATTAACCTGGTTGCTAAAGATAAGCGCGAAGAACTGCGCGGTGCATCCATAGAAGAACAGTTTGAATACCTTTACTGGAAGTTTGGCGCTACCGAGCTATCAACCGGTAAGAAAACTTTAACGCTTAAGCAATTTGAAAAAAAGTATTCCAAAACCTTCATTGAGCTTGGAAAGGCGGCGGTAAATTATAATTTTAATGCCCTTGCCTTAAAATTTGAAGCAGCCGGGCAAATGACCGCCGAATTAAAAAATGAGCTGCGCCATCTGGATACCAACGTAAATGTAAACTGGCCATTGTCGCATTATAAATCGGCTGTGCGCTATCTTAACCGCGAGCCGGAAGAGATTAAAGCTACCGGCGGCACCAACTGGCAAAAATACCTGCCTCCGCGTTTCCAGAAACGTATTTTTTATCCATCACTTTGGACCGCCGAAGAAATAGAAAATTGGGGCAAGGCCTGGGTAGATAGTGTATTGGGGTAAAGCCCCAATAGTCATCCTGAATTTATTTAAGGATCTCACAGGACACTTCGACTTCATGTTGTACACCTTGCCTGTGGTGTGCCGAAATAAGTTCGGCATGACTTATTCATTATACTATTTCCTTCTCCACCTCCTTCGGCGGCTGTATCTGCTGTAATGATAACGGGATAAGTTTTTTGGTTTTAAGGTAGGTAATGCCCACAATGATCATGGTCATGCTGCCACCAAATATTACAGAAGGTACGGTCCCCAACAGGCGGGCAGCCGTTCCTGATTCGAAAGCGCCTATCTCATTTGACGAGCCGATAAACATCTGGTTTACTGCCGATACACGGCCCCGCATGTGGTCTGGCGTTAACAGCTGCATAATGGTTCCCCGAATGATGACACTGATGCTATCGAACGCGCCTTCGGTAAATAAAAATAATAGCGACAGGTAAAAGCTGCGAGATAAACCAAAACAGATAATAGAAAGGCCAAAACCCGTTACCGCAATAAGCAAATTACGCCAGGGCTTACCCATAGGCGAAAACCGCGTCATGGCCAGCATGGTTAATACTGCACCTAATGAGGATGTAGCCCGCATAATACCCAGTCCTTCGGCTCCTACTTTTAATATCTCGTTTGCAAATATTGGTAACAATGCCACAGCGCCGCCAAAAAACACGGAGAACAGATCAAGGCTCATGGCGCCAATCATCATTTTATTGCTAAACACAAAGTGGATGCCTTCAGAAAGGCTTTTCCAGATACTTTCCTTAGGTACAAATACCGGCGGATATTTACGCAATAACGCAACCAACAATAGCGATACCAGCAAGAAAAATATAATCACGGCAAACGTGGCGGTAATACCGGTTAAACCAGGGATCAGTTTATCAGCGTAACCATAAATTAATCCCCCCGCAGCCGGACCTATAATGGATGCCACCTGCCAGCTCGAGCTGCTCCAGGTACTTCCGTTAGGATATAATTCTTTGGGGATACTATGGGCGTAAATGGTAAAAGTTGCCGGTCCGTAAAAGGCCCTGGCAATACCATTGCAAAAAATCATGATGTAAATAATGGGTACTATCCAGCCGGTATGGATTACCCCGATCATGCTTTTAAGCGTAACCACAAACATTACAACAGATGTAAGGATTACCCCGCTAAATATCAGCAGCAGCATTTTGCGTTTTTCGGATTTATCGGCAATGTAACCTCCGTACAAGGCAATACAAACGGCAGGTATGGCTTCGCACAAACCTACAAGCCCCAGCGCAAACGCACTTTTTGTTAACTGGTAAATATAAAAGCCGATTACAACGGCCTGCATAGAATATGCAAAGGTGAAACAAAAGCGCATCCCGATATAAGACCTGAAATCTTTATATCGCAATGCTGCAAAAGAATCAATTTTGGGTTTACTATCTCCTTCTTCGGCCACAGCGTTGTTTTAGATGTGCCGCAAATTTACAATACGATTAACAAGATTTTGCAGGATTACCAGGATTTTTTTGATGTAAAAATGCGAATGTGCAGATTTTAGCCCCCCGGTTTGCGTCGTCACAAACAGCTAACAGAATAAAAAAGCCGCCTGTAAGCACACAGGCGGCGGAAAAAGGATTTGTTAATTTGCACATTTGAAATCTATCAGAATCCGTGCTGATCTATCAGGTAAATCAAGGCAGCTATGCCGGCAGCACCCAGTTCAAGCTCGCGTTTGTTCACGTTTTCAAAAACATCATTTGCGGTGTGGTGAATATCAAAATAGCGTTGAGAATCAGGGCGGAAACCTATCAGGATAACTCCGGGTAGTTTCTCTTTCATTGGCTCAATATCGGTACCGGACCCACCAATGGTTAGCTGATCAACTTCGTAAGGTTCAAGTACTGCCTTCCAGTTACTATTTACTTTTGCGATGAAATCTTTTGATACATCCGAGAAACTAAAGCCGCGCGGGGTAAAACCACCCTCATCTGTTTCAATGGCAGCAATGTGCTCTTCTTTATTTTGGGCGGCAAGCTCGGCGTATTTGGTGCCGCCTTTGTGGCCGTTCTCCTCGTTCATGAAAAACACAGCGCGTACCGAGTTTTTAGGGCGATAACCCGTTGCTTTAAAGATCCTTAAAACCTCCGCCGATTGCATTACACCGGTTCCGTCGTCATGAGCGCCTTCTGCTAAATCCCATGAATCCAGGTGACCACCCACGGTGATGAACTTATTAGGATGCTCGGTACCGGTTAATTCGCCAATAACGTTGTAGGACAATACATCGGGCAATGTCTGGCAGCTTTGCTTAAAGTAGAATTTAATCAGAGGCAGCTTACGCATTTTAAGCATAGTGCTCAACCTGTTAGCTGCTTTTGTTGATATTGCCGCCGCAGGAATGCTCTTGCCGTCCTTATCAACCAATGTTGCGCCGGTATGCGGATAATCATCCAGCGCTTCGGTTAATGAACGGACGATAACGCCTACCGCGCCATATTTGGCGGCGACAGCCGGGCCCATAAAACGCTGATCACCAGCGGTTCCATATGCGTGCCCGGTTTCAATAAACCGTGGATCGAAGCCCCGGTTAAAGAAAACTATCTTACCTTTTATCACGCTTTCGCCAAGGGTTTCAACCTCTTTAAGGCTTTGTACCTCAATAACATTAGCGGTGATGCCTTCTTTGGGCGTAGCTACCGTCATACCCAATGCAGCTATCGGCACCGGGATGCGGGTTTTGCCATCAATGATAAAAGCGGTTTCTTTTGCGCCCCTTACCCAATGCGGAACCATAACTTCCTGAAGGTAAACCTTATCAAAGCCGTAGCTTTCCATTAGCTTTTTGCTCCAGTCTACAGCTTTTTGTGCATTGGCCGAGCCGCTTAAACGCTGGCCGATACTTTTGCACAGGTAGCGGAGGCTCTCATAGCTTTTGCCGTTTACCAGGGCTTCGTCGTAAATTTTACGGATGATTAATGAGTCCTGCGCGTGGAGCAGGCTGGCTGATAACAGCATGGAAAAGAGGAGCGTAAGTGTTTTTTTCATCTATATAAATGTTCAAAAAATGGTAAAAATATGTAGAAATCTTTCAATAAAATCGAGTTTTGTACAGTTTTATTAAAGATTAATCTACAAAAAGTCAGTCGGAAACAAATTTAATATTTTGGGCGAAAAATAAGTCAGATATTGCAATTGAATTTGTATAAACATAAATCGACTTGAGCCACCAATGTAATACGTTGATTTCGGGCAATTAATTTTCACCTTGTTCTGCTCAAACCTTGCGGGAGATAAAATTTATTTTTAAGACAGTACCTGAGCCTGTGGAAGCACAGCGGGCAAGCCTCTCCCCACGAGTCTTCGACAGGCTGCCAATGACAAGTCTATAACTTGCTGATTATCAGCATTGAAAAAATGTCGTTTTCAATGCGATTATTTGGAACCAAATAAAGATTACTCAGACTGACAGGCCTTTACACCTTGAAAATAGATACGTCATGGGTAGTCACGAAGCAATTTTCACCCTATCAGGAAATCTTATCCCAGCTTAAACCGGCATTTTTTGTTTCGAAGGCATGGTGCAGTACCTGGTTTTCGGGGAGGGCCAGCTGGGGGTCTTTGGCAAAGATCTGCTCCACCGTTTTGCGGGCTTTAAACAACAGCTCCTGGTCGGTAGCCAGGTTAGCTACTTTAAGGTCGAGCACACCGCTTTGCTGGGTGCCATCAAGGTTACCCGGGCCACGCAGCTGCAGGTCGATCTCGGAGATCTCGAAACCGTTATTGGTTTTCACCATGGTATCCAGGCGGATCTTACCATCGGGACTTAGCTTATGGCTACTCATCAAAATGCAATAGGATTGCTCGGCCCCACGCCCTACCCTGCCGCGCAGCTGGTGCAATTGCGACAAGCCGAACCGCTCGGCATTTTCAATGATCATTACCGATGCATTGGGTACGTTTACCCCAACCTCGATAACGGTTGTAGCAACCATGATCTGCGTTTGGCCTTTAATAAATCGCTGCATTTCAAATTCCTTATCGGCAGGTTTTAATTTACCATGTACTATGCTGATGCGGTAATCGGGCAAGGGAAACTCGCGCGATATAACCGCAATACCATCTTCCAGGTTTTTCAGATCGAGCTTTTCGCTTTCCTTAATCAGCGGGTATACAATGTAGATCTGCCTGCCCAGCGCGATTTCTTTTTTCATAAAGCCGAACACCCGCAGGCGCTGATTTTCAAAAAAGTGCAGGGTTTGGATAGGTTTACGGCCGGCAGGTAACTCATCTATTACAGATACATCCAGATCGCCATACAAGGTCATGGCCAAGGTACGGGGGATGGGTGTGGCCGTCATCACGAGGATATGCGGGGGCACAATATTTTTACGCCACAGCCTGGCCCTTTGCTCCACGCCAAAACGGTGCTGTTCATCAATCACCACAAAGCCAAGGTTTTTGAATTGAACTTTATCTTCTATCAACGCATGGGTACCTATCAGTATTTTAAGCTCGCCGCTTTCCAGTTTATGGTGTAATATTTTACGGTCTTTTTGTTTGGTTGATCCTGTAAGCAAAGCCACCGCAATAAAATCATCCCCTACCAAACTGCTGATCGTCTGGAAATGCTGGCTTGCCAATATTTCAGTTGGCGCCATAATACAGGTTTGGAAGCCGTTGTCAACAGCTATCAGCATGCTCATGAGGGCTACAACGGTTTTCCCGCTGCCTACATCGCCCTGTAACAGGCGGTTCATTTGTACCCCGCGTTGTGTATCCTGCCTTATCTCTTTTAGTACCTTCTTTTGCGAATTGGTTAAGCTGAAAGGCAATTTATGGTGATAAAAATCATTAAAATAATGCCCCACCGTACCAAACACATTTCCTTTAAACTTTTGGGTATGCAATAGCTTATTGCGCAATAGCTTTAGCTGCAACAGGAAGAGCTCTTCAAACTTCAGCCTGTGCAATGCTTCATTGAGTAAATTGGCATCTGCCGGGAAATGGATATTACGGTAAGCTCCTGCCCGGTCAATGAGTTTAAAGTGCTGAATAATATATAAAGGCAGATTTTCCTTGATATCCTTGGCATGGAGCTCAAGCAGGTTGGATGTAAGTTTTTGGATCCCCTTACTATCCAGCTGAAACTGTTTTAACTTTTCGGTAGAATTATATACCGGCTGCAAGGTAGCGTTGCCCTGCCGCTGTATGGTTGCCGCCGAATAAACCTCCATTTCGGGATGCGCCATCTGGGCCTGCCCGTTGAAAAAGCCCGGTTTGCCAAATACAATATATACGTTGCCGGGAGCGATGGTTTTCTCTATCCAGTTGATCCCTTTAAACCACACCAGTTCCAGTGTGCCGGTATCATCACGGGTTTGTACTACCAGGCGTTTGGTGTGTTTCTCGCCCACCACCTGCTTGCTGATAACACGCGCCAAAACCTGCACATAAGACAAATCGGGGTTAATATCCTTTACTTTATAAAATTTGGTACGGTCGATATACCTGAAAGGGAAATGGCGCAGCAGATCCTCAAAGGTGGCCAGGCCCAGCTCTTTTTTCAACACCTCGGCCCGGGTTTGGCCGGCGCCTTTTAAGTATGTAAGTGGTGTTTGAAAAGGATCCATAGGCCTCACCTAAATCCTCTCCAAAGGAGAGGATTTTTGATTTGCGTGTTTATTTATAATTTCTTTTATACTCCCTCTCCTTTGGAGAGGGCCGGGGTGAGGCCTACTTTACCGCAATAACCGAGATCTCTACATTAACGCCTTTTGGCAATGCAGATACCTGTACTGTTTCGCGGGCCGGGAAGTTGGCAGTGAAATAGGTGCCGTATACTTCGTTTACCTGGCCAAAATTACCCAGGTCGGTTAAAAATATGCTGGTTTTTACCACGTTGGCAAAGCCTATGCCTGCTTCGGTTAAAATGGCTTTAATGTTTTCCATTACCAGCACTGCTTCATCTTTAATACCGCTGGTTACCAGTTCGCCGGTTGCTGGGTTAAGCGGGATTTGTCCCGATACAAATACAAAATTACCGGCAACAGTAGCCTGGCTGTAAGGCCCGATAGGTGCAGGTGCGTTATTGGTGTTTATTATTTCCATCATTTTTTGAGTATGAACACTTGTATCAGCTTGTAGATGATACCAGCTAAAAACATAGTTATGGCAATAGCATTTATAATATGCATAATGCGCAGGTTAATGTTTGTTGGCCTGTTGGGATCTTTTTTTCTAAAGAAATACATAATTACAAAACTAATAAAAGCCCCTCTAAATAGCGCAGCTTTCATGAACACCATAAAAAAATAAAATCGTGAATAATCTCCCCTAAACTGGGGAGACTTTAAATTGCATTTTTAATAACTTAATTATTAAATAAACTAAATGTCGCCCTTGTCCCACGCTGGCCACGCCCTTCAAGGAAATAACAATTTTCTTTAGACAAACAGAAAGAAAAAGAGAACACTTTGAGCTTGCTTCCATTAAACTTCGGGCGTTATATTACCTATATCCTGCCGGTTACCAATTGTTGCCCCGGCACTTGCAATTACCACCAGTACTACCGCGGCGTACTCCTTTACAGAAAGATATTCTTTAAGAAATATTAATCCGCAGATGGCTCCAACAGCAGGCTCCATACTCATCAGGATGCTGAACGTTTTGGTGGGGATATATTTAAGCCCATACATCTCTAAAGAAAACGGGACCGCGCTGCAAAATAATGCCAATGCAACACTGGGTATAAGCATACTGCTTTTAAAATTCACCATGCCTCCGCCTGCAAAAGCAAATGGTAAGGCCACAACCAATGCAAACAGCATACCTATGGTAACGGCCTGCCTGCCATCTAACACGGCCGATACCCGCCTGCCTAAAACAATATATCCGGCCCAAAAAGCACCGGCCAGCAAGGCCATGCCCGCGCCAAACAAATCAATATTGGTGTTATTCCAGGGTGTCATCAATACAATTCCGCCTGCTGCCAGCAATACCCATAAAAATTCGATGGCACGTTTTGAACTAAACACCACAAGCAGCAGCGGCCCCATAAATTCAAGGGTAACGGCGATACCCAGGGGAATGCGCGATAAGGAGAGGTAGTAAATTAAATTCATGCCCCCCAGGCATAACCCGTACGGGATAACCGCTTTCCATTGTTCGCGGGTTAATGTTTTTACGTTGGGGCGGTTGGCTGCAACCAATATCAAAGCAGATAACCCTATCCGCAAGGTAGCGGTAACTGCCGCCCCAAGGGCCGGAAATAGCTCTTTAGCAATTGCAGCCCCTATCTGAACGCTTAATATCGAGCCTAAAACCGCCAATAACGGGCGTATGGGCATTTTGCTTTTTTTCATTTAATAGATATTCTGCCTGCGAATAACAGGCCATAAAAATTTCGCCAAATAACGATATTAAGTAAATGTGTCTAAATAACTTCCCCAAAGCCCCATCTAAAACTCTCCCGTAGGTGAGACTTTAGCCTGGCTAAATGTTAGCTGGCCTGTCGGGATCCTTTTTTCTAAAGAAATACCTGATACAAAACTAATAAAAAGCCTCACCTACGCAGGCTGTCTCAAAAGGATAGCCTCTTTTTTGTTCAGGGCCCCGCAGCCTCAACGCCCTGTTGTTTTAGCAGAATTTGTAGTGTAATTGAAAAAAATGCATGGAAAATGAGTATCCGCCAATGCTTTTAATGTCTATACCATACTAATTACCTGCCAGGGGGCAATAAAAATAAGCCATGATTAAATAACTGAAACCCAATACAAATTTAAATTATGAACATTAAAATCAACACTTTATGAATGTTTTTTACGAAACAAGACACCGGATACTACGGCTGTTTGCTGTACTTCTGTTAGTTGCCTGCTGGGCAACAGCATCGGCCCAGAACAAGGCCGTTACCGGTAAAATTATTGACGCCAGTACCGGCGAAGCCGTTATAGGGGCCACTGTACTGGCTGTAGGTACTTCTAACGGGGTGGCGGCCGACTTGAACGGAACTTTTAAAATCATAGTTCCGGCAAATGCATCGCTGCAGTTCAAGAGCATTGGCTATGCATCGGTTACCCTGACCGCAGATTTCGACAAGCCAATGGTGATCAAATTAGAGCCATCAAACAAAGGCCTGGAAGAGGTGGTTGTGGTAGGGTATGGTCAGCAAAAACGCGCTACCGTTTCAGGAGCCGTTGCAACCGTTTCCTCAAAGGTTTTCCAGGACAGAGGGCCTATCAATAACCCGCTTGAATCATTGCAGGGCCAGGTTCCCGGCGTTGTGGTTACCCGTTCCTCTGCCCAACCCGGCCGTGAAAACTGGAACTTCCAGATCCGCGGGGCCACATCTACAAACACACAGGATCCGCTTATTGTGCTGGATGGTGTTGCACTGGTTAACAATGCCGAACTGAACTCTATTAATCCGAATGATATTGACAATATATCTTTCTTAAAAGACGCCGCGGCATCCATTTACGGTGCACGCGCGGCATTCGGCGTAGTGCTTATCACCACCAAAAAAGCCAAACCCGGTAAAATGAATGTACAATATCTCTCCACTATATCGCAAAAGAGACTTGGCCTTCAGCCTATTTTGATCAATAACCGGCAATGGGGTGAAAGTTTGAAAGAGGCCTTAATCAACGATAACTATGGCGTGATTCCTTCAAGCTATCTTTGGTATCAACTGGCCGACCTGGCCACCCATCCGCCTGATTCCCTTTATATCGATATCACCAAATTACCAGGTTATGCCGGTTCGGCCAATGGCGTTTTATATAACGGCACACCGCTGCCATCATTTGGCGATGTTAAGGACTTTACTTTTTTTGATACCAATATGCAAAAAATGTTATGGGGAAATGCCACATCAACCCAACAGGACCTGAGCTTTTCGGGCTCCGACGAACATAACGCCTATCGCGTATCTTTGGGTTACCTTAACGACGGCAGCCAGTTAAAATGGGGCCTTAACGGAAACCAGCGTTATAATCTCCGTTTAAATCATAGCTATAAGTTTAGCGACAGGGTAACCCTGGAAACCAATATCTCCCTTGAACGGAATAATATACAGCAGCCTACGCTATACAGTTACGGAGGTTACAGCGCGCTGAGCAACTACGGCCAGCCAGGCCTGCCCGCGTTTACTTCAAAAGGACAACCATACGCATGGGGAACAGTTTACAGTGCCCCGGCATTGCTTAAATATGGTGGCGACAATAAGGAATCGAACAGCAGGGCTCTGTTAAATTCAACTTTTACCTACAATTTTGCCAAACACCTCACATTTACCGCGGTAACCGGCTACCATGTGTGGTATCAGGATAGCAGGATACAGCAAAAGCAGGTTCAGTTTTATAACTATGCCGGTAACCTGTTAATACAAACTAACCCGATAAACGGCGGAAACGGTGGCAGCAATACTTTTTATAACCGCAGCAATATCACCGAGCCTTATTATAACCTGGCAGGCAGGGTATCGTACGATAATGTGTTTAACAAGGTTCACGCGGTAGGGGTAATGCTCGGAAGTTCATATGAGCGCGATGAGTACAATTTTTTCACCACGCGTACCTATAACCTGGGCAGCGATGATATCCCTTCGTTAGGAACCGGCATTAGCAGCGGTATCGCAGGTTTTGTAACCAATGGTGAAACCCAGAACCATTATGCCCTGGGATCTTATTTCGGCCGTGCAACGTATACCTACAACAGCAAATATAACCTGGAGGTACAGGGCCGTTACGATGGCTCATCGAAATTTATTGCTGAAAAAAGGTGGAAGATATTTGGTTCGGTATTGGGTTCATGGCTTATATCCGAAGAATCATTTGTTAAAAACCTCAATATATTCTCGAGCCTTAAACTGCGGGCAAGCTACGGAACCACCGGTAGCCAGAGCGGGATTGGCTTGTATGATTACTTACAATCGCTTAACGTAAATGGCGGCGGAGCGTTACTTGGCTCAAACCTGGCTACCTCTGTAACTACTACAGGAAGCCTGGTTTCCCTCAACAGAACCTGGGAAACCGTGATTAAAAAGAACGTGGCATTGGATTTCGGTTTTTTAAACGACCACCTTTCGGGCTCTTTTGACATCTTCAGAAATGAAAACAATAATATGTTGCTTGGCCAGCTGTACCCCGGTGTACTTGGCGCCAGCGCACCGGCACAAAACATCGGAACATTACATACCTGGGGGTATGAAGGCAGCCTTACCTGGCGGTCAAACATCGGCAAGTTAACCTACTCGCTTACCGGTACAATTACCGACAACCAAAATAAGCTGGTTCATTACGGCGGAGCAAATGTTATTGCACCCGGGTATAATGCTACTGTAGAAGGGTATCCCCTGGGGTCGTATTTCGGCTTAAAATATGGCGGCAAGCTTCAAACCCAGGCCGAAGTTGATGCCTATAATGCCCAATACGCGCCTACCGGAAGCACTAATAACGTAGGCCTTCCAATTCCGTCGGCACTTGCCAACCCTGCCGGCCAGATGAGCGGCCTGCGCCCCGGCGATAATAAGTTTGTGGATGTTAACGGCGATGGTAAACTTAGTATAGGAGGCACCGCAGCCGATAAGGGCGACCTTGTTTATCTTGGGTCTGATAACCCGAGGTACAGTTTTGGTTTTAACTTTGGTTTGCAGTGGAATGGGTTTGATTTTTACTCCATTTTGCAGGGAGTTGGTAAACGGGCCGTGCTCCGTACGGGGTCATCAGCAAACTTCAGTGTGCCTTTCCTATCCATTTTCCAGGGTCAAACAACTTCTTACCTGGGCAACGTATGGTCGCCCGAAAATCCGGATGCTTATTATCCTAACCTGCATTCTGCACAGAACAACGGTATCAATAACTATAACTATCAGCCATCAACATGGCGGGTGCAAAACGGCGCCTATGTACGGCTTAAAAATGTGGTGCTTGGCTACACAATACCTAAAAGCCTGCTTGCACACACCCATGCCATAAAAGGCCTCCGGATTTATTTGTCGGGCAGCGACCTATGGGAAAAAACCTATATACATGACGGCTGGGACCCTGAAGTTACCAGGACAGTGGCCGGCAACGAAAGGTACCCCTTTTACCGTTACCTCACCCTTGGCGTAAACGTGACTTTTTAATTTAAAAAACGATATCAAATGAAGACGAAATATATCAAGTTCATGTCGGTTATGGGAGTTGCCTTTGGCTTTGCCGTAATGTCATGTAATAAAACCCTGAACTTAAAGCCGCTTGACCAATTATCAGATCCGGCCTACTTCAAAACAGCAACCGATTATAAAACTTTTGCCAACCAGTATTACGGTTATCTTAAAAACTTCACTACCGTTAACGGTTTGTCTGATAATCCGCATTCTGACGGGCGTTCAGACCTGTTTGGTGGCGGTGGCGCTTACGGTTCGGGTACCAACATTGTACCTGTTACCGAGGCGGGCTTTGGTAACGCGGGAAACTGGAATGTTGATTATGGCAGGATCAGGGCTGCCAATTACCTGCTGGATAAGGCCGCATCTTATCCAAGGCCGGCCGAAATAGCCCAATATGTGGCGGAAGCAAAATTCTTCCGCGCCTATACCTATTTTGACCTTTTGCAGCAATATGGTGGTGTCCCCCTGATTACCAAACCTCTTGATCTTACTTCTCCTGAGTTGTTTGGCACCAGGGCTACCCGCGGCGAAATAGCTGATTTTATTATAGCCGACCTGCAGGAAGCCATACCGGCCCTGCCAGTTTCGCTGGCCGCCAGCTCGGCAGATTTTGGCCGTGTAACCCAGATGGCAGCCCAGGCATTTTTGGGCCGCGTTGCGCTTTATGAAGGTACGTGGCAAAAATTTCGGTCGGGCGATGCTGCGCGGTATAATGCCTTGCTTGATAAATCTATAGCGGCAAGCACCGCCGTTATGGCCAGTAACCAGTATGCATTGTTTGGCACAGCGGCTTCTAATGCCCTTGGCGGCAACAGCACCGTGCTGGGCGACTCCTGCCTCAAATACTTATTCATACTTGAAAACATCAAATCAAATCCTGCGGGTATCACCAAAACTGCTAATCATGAATACATCCTTTCTACCCGGTACGATGATGTATTGAAGCCGATTAACGCATTTGTGAGCCGGAGCACCATGGCAACCGGTGTAGGGCAAAAATTTGTAAATATGTTTTTATGCAATGATGGGCTGCCGGTTGAAAAATCGCCAAAGTTTGGCGGCTTTCAAACCTATTTGTCAGAATTCCAGAACCGGGATAACCGGTTAAAATACACGATTAAAATCACTTACCAGTATTACTGGTATAGCATAAACGGCCGTGTTAACTGGACCGGAGACGCCGCAGACAGGGCAAACTCCCTGGGGCCTGCCAAACCTTACGGCTACGGCAACCAAAAATGGATATCAGAAAGGCAATTGGTTGACGGTAAGGAATCGGAAGACTACCCGGTAATCCGTTACGCAGAAGTGCTTCTTAATTATGCCGAAGCGGTATATGAAAGAAACGGAATAATTTCGGATGAGGACCTCAACAAGTCTGTAAACCGTGTTCGCCTTCGCTGCAACTCCACCAATGGCATGCCGGGGCTTACCAACGCGCTGGTGAATACCAACAACCTGGATATGCGCACCGAGATAAGAAGAGAGCGTACGATAGAGCTTTATGACGAAGATTTTAGATTTGACGACATTAAGCGCTGGCACAGCGGCACAACAGACCTGGTAACTAATACTGGTGGCACGGCGTATGACAATGCTGCCGGCTTTGTAAGCCCATGGCCGGTATTGTATAAATACACAGGCACCCAGGCACAATTAGGCCCCGATGCTGTAAAACCTGTGCCTACGAACGCCAAAGATGCCAACGGCAACCTGATCATTGATCAAACTGCCAGGTTATTTGCCGAAAAAAATTATTTATACCCCATCCCATCCCAACAAATCACGTTAAACCCAAAACTAACCCAAAATCTGGGTTGGTAATACAGGTTGGCAATAAGAAAGGCTGTCTCGAAAAGACAGCCTTTCTTGTTTTATGTGCCGAACCTACGGTTCTATGTTTTTCATTGCACTAATTCCGCGGGTTGAAACCCGTGGCTACAATATGTTTCGGGGCTATGCTCCTAAAGAATTGTGAGCGCAAAACATGTTAAGTTAAGTGAACTATGATATTCATTGGGAGGGTGTCGGGAGTATTAAGTTCGAAAAACAGAGCAAGTTTCTTATTTCATCATAAAATGTTTTGATCCCGTATCAGAGTCCGCATAGCGGACGGACCATCTATTAGCCACAGGTTTTAACCCATGGACAAGGAGCCCACCTATTCAAAGTTCTGTAGGAACGGCCCGTTTAACGATTGATTTGTGGGTTGGGTTATACAATGTGTTTTATTTGCATTGCTGTTTTTCTTTTCAAAATAAAATAGGCGGCAAATAAAAGTAAACCATAAACAACCAATTGCTCCCCGTACGCTATCATATAAATACTATCCCACAAAGAACCATCAAACCAGCGACCATACAAAATCTCCAGATTGATCAACGCGCCTGGAATGCCAATTATAGCCCAAACTGAAATGATAATAATGGTCGAAACGAAGGATCTCCGAACGCTTCTTATCCATAGTATCTGCGGCAGCAAAATACTTCTGATCAACAAAGCGAGTGCCGCCCACCAATAGGAGCCAAACAATTGGTTAGTAAAAATATATTGTTCATATTCACTTCCCGAAAAGTAAGCCACAAAAACCTCCACTATCCACATTATGGTGTAAATCATCGCTCCAGAAAGCAGTATCGTGTTAATGGCTTCAGTTAGTAATAACCTATCAATTTTCCATAATTTAAGTTTGAAAAGGTTAATAATAACCAGGCATACACCAATTATAAAAGTCCCGCTATAAATGGCACCAGCTATAAAGTTGACTATAGCATTCAGCTGCATACTTGTGTTTATCTTATCGGCTTCGGAAACACCGGCAAACTCTCATGCCCATCGGCGTCTACCGATTGTACAGCAAAAAAATAATTATCCTTGGAGTAAGCCAGCGTAGCCATGGTATCGGTTACATAAAACTTACGTTCCCAAAAGGCGCTGGTGGTTTCGCGCATCAGCACGTAGTAGCCAGCCGGTTTTTTGCCGGTGCTGGGCGCTTCCCAGGTGAGTTTTGTTTTGTTGGTGAGCTCGCTGGTTATGATGCCTGCATTTTGCGGCCGGCCCGGTGCCGAGGCAAGGTTTGCTAATATCGACAGGTTCATGCGGGCCACTTTTTGCACGTAGTTAAAATCAACAAAATCGGGCAGGTCGCCGTATTCTACACCATTTTCTGTGCGGATGTTCTGGTGCTGGCGGTTAAAGTCTTCATTCATTTCGGTAAACCTTACAGCAGTAAAACCCTGCTCCAAAAATGGCAGGTGGTCGCCGCCGCGCAGGTAACGGTCGCGCCGGTAAATGAGTTTTACATCCAGCTGGTCAACATACCTTTCCCCGGTTTCTTTGGCATAGCGGGCCAGTTCGCGCGAGGGGCTGTCATTTTCTCCGCCTAATGATTTCAGGGCCGCAACCTGTTTATCTGTAGCATTGGTAGGGATGCCATCGCTGAAAACGCGAACGCTGCGGTTATCCTTCAGGTCGGTTTCCATGCCGTGGGTATTGCCTACAATATCATTGTTCAGCATGGCATCCACATTCCAGTTTTCAGCTTTGGCGCGTTTGGCAACATTGGTTGAGCCGTAAAGTCCCTGCTCCTCGCCTACCACGGTCATAAAAATTATGGTGGCCGGAAATGATCTTTTAGCCATCACCCTTGCCAACTCCATAGACAACGCCGTACCCGATGCATCGTCATTCGCCCCCGGTTCAACGCCGTTGGCGTCCATTACATCGTTGATCCGTGAATCATAATGACCCGATACCAGGTACACCCGGGTATCAGTTGGATCGGTACCCTTTAGTATCGCCAGTACGTTTTTAAGCTTTACAGGTTTATCAATGCGGGTTCCTTTTGGCTGGGTGAACGTATCAAACTGAACTGTCATACGGCCGTTTGATTCCAGCGCGTATTTTTCCATTTCAGCTTTGATCCAGTTGCGTGCCGCGCCGCTGCCGGTTGTTTTGCCGGTGGTATCGCTCAGGGTGTGGCGGCTTTTGAATGTTACCAGTTTGCGGATGGTAGCCTCGATATTTTTGGAGGATACCTCATCAACCATTTGCTTTATTTTTTCATCCTGTTTGATGATGGTTTGGGCCGAAGCCGCGGAAGTGATGAGTAGGAGGATTAGGATGGTTTTGATGTATTTCATCTGGGGTTGTGGGTTTGTGTGCTTTTTTCTGTAGAGACGCATAATTGCGTCTCCCGCGTTTAGGGCCAAACATTGTAATTTCCGTGATATTTATCGGAATAGTGGTATATTCTCTTTAATCTTCTATCAAAGAGAATATACACAACTTTTGCATAGATTGAATGTCCTGCGGGAGACGCAAATATGCGTCTCTACAAAAAATAAAAATTATTGTTCCTTAAAAATAGGAATTACTCTCTACAGATAAAAATTCTCAAATCCGTTGTTATCTGACAACCAGTTTTTTGGATTATCATGAATGTATTGGCGAATGTTATCATATTCTTTATCATCTCTGATAACCCTATCATAATATCTGGGTTGCCATGTAAATTCTATTTCATTATCATTAGCAAATGTTTTGATGGATGATTTATATCCACGTAAAACAGCGCCTAAATTTTCCTTTTGTGTACCGAATTTATTAACCTCCCATGAGGTTTTATCGGGCTTGTTAATAAACAGGATGGCATGCATATGATCTGGCATTATGCTGAAATCGTCGAGTTTAACAAATGGAGAAAATTCAGGTATTCTTAACCAATTCTCATAAGCAATCTTACCCATATCAGAATATTCAACAAACGCATCGTCGGGGTTCTCAGGTTGGATAACTTCGCCAAAATAATGAACACGATGTTTGGTACAAATGGTCACAAAATATAAACCATGGGAACCGTAATCCCATCCGACAAGGCGAGGCGATGATATGCGATATTTCTTTTGGTACTTATCTTCCATTTGTTCTACATTGTAACCAACGTTTTATCTGGATTTGAATGTCCTGCGGGAGACGCAATTATGCGTCTCTACGGAAAAAAATCATTCATCTTCTTCCTCGCTCGCTGCTGTTAACATCTCATCCGCCTGTTTAAAATTACTTTTTACAAAATGGCACCAGTCGCATTCTTTTTTGCCGCAGCCGGTGTTAAAATCATGGGCCATAATTTTTTGGTAAGTCTCGGTGATCTGGCTGGTTACCAACGCTATATCCTGCGGGGTTATCACATATTTTTCCCGATGATATTCCCCTTCGCTTACGGGCTCCACAAAATCAAAAATGGTATCTATTACTTCCCAATCGTTGGTGCGGTCATGGTCTACCAGGATTTTGTAAAACACGCCCTGTCGCCAGTAATCGCCGCCAAGATGGGCATCAAATGTTGGGCGCAGCAGTTTGTCTTTAGCGTTTTTAAGCTTACCTGTTTTATAATCCACAACCGTTACATTTTTACCATCAAACTCCATCTTGTCGAGGTTACCTTTTATCGGCACGCCATTTATTTCGATGTTTTTGATGGATTTTTCGGTCACGGCTATCTTGTTCCAGGTGTTTACGTTTTGCTCGTAGTATGGGGGCAATATTTTTTCGCCGTAGGCTAAGCGTAATTTGTATTCATCCCTGGTAAACGAATCCCGGTTACGGGCCATATACCATTTAAACTCCTTCATAAATTGCTCTGTAGACAAGAACTCGTTATCGTTCTCCTTTAGCAACCTGTAAGTTTTGTTGAGGGCCCAATGCACAGCCTGCCCAAACGTGGCCGACGGACTTTTGCCCGATGGCACCCTGATTAAACACTGAAAATAAAAGCGCAGCGGGCAATCAAGGTAATTGTTTAAATGCGTTACCGAAAGGGTATAACTTTGCAGCAACTGGTTAATATAATTCCTGTCCAGCAGTTCAACTTTGGGTTTCTCCACTTCACTGAACTGGGTTGCTAAAAAATCGATCATTACATCCGGTGTAACTTTAGGAAACTCTACTTCCAGGTGTGTGCTGGCCAATATCTCGCCTACAAACCTGCTGGCTTCCTGCGCTTTCCCTTTTTTATCCTGACCCGCATAGGAGATCATGAGGCATTGCTTGGCACGGGTAACAGCCACATAAAACAAGCGGCGTGCCTCCTCAATCTGAACAATATCATCAGATGTGGTACTGGTAAGGGTATCCGGCAAACTAAAGCCACTGTTGCGGCCTTTGCTATCCCAGGTACGCTTATCGCAACCAATAAAAAACACATGCTCAAACTCCAGGCCCTTTGAGCCATGCGCTGTTAAAAAGTTAACGCCATTATCGCTGAAGATCACTTTATTCAGATCCAGCCGGATGCCATTTTTTTTCATCAGATCGATGGTAGCAATCAGGTCGGACAGTTTGATATCGGGATTCTTGCGGCTTTCGTCTTTTAAAAAATCGAAGAAGCTGGTGAGCATCTGCATATACCCGCCTTTGTCGGCTTGCTGCATAATGTACCGCAGGATGCCCATTTTGGCTATCACATCCTGGAAAAAAGCCTGTAGCGTTTTACTTAATGCCGATTTTAGTAACTCATCAATATTGTACAGCAGGTACTTCATTTCGGTATACTTATCGGGCGCAAAAAGATCTGGCTGGGCCGGTGGCCGTAACTCGCTGATGTAGCGGCGGATGGATGTTTTTGGTTTATCCCTGCTATTGGCCGAGAAGTTTTCCTGTGATACCGCGATGCTTGCCTTGGCAATTTCGATAGGCGCTATGTTAAAAAAATCATAATGCAAAATTTCGAACAGCAATTCATCACCGCTATAAGGCGAATCGAGCTCCATCATGAGGTAGCGCATAATGTTGATGATCTTTTCGCCAAAAGGCTGGGTGAGGATATCTATTTTGCGCCTGGTATTAACCGCTATCTTTTTTATTTCCAGGTACTGAATCATTTCCTCAACCTGGCTGTGGTTACGGTAAATTACCGCTATCTCGCCCGGGGGAGTACCATTATCTATTAAATGTTTTATCTGCGCCGATACATCAACCAGCTCCTGGTCGGGATTTTCATATTCGCGGATCACAGGCTCCGCCGTCATTTCAACAAAACGGGGATGCGAGGCCCGCAGGTCTTTATCCAGTTGGAGCTGTGTGGTTAAGCGCTCAAAATTATTATTAATAAGGGCCTTTGAGATATCAAGAATTTGCTGGTTCGACCGGTAATTGTGCTTGAGCACTACTGTATGCAGGGTACTCACATAGTCGTTAGCAAAATCAAGGATGTTTTTCATGTTGGCACCCTGGAATTTGAATATGGATTGATCATCATCGCCCACTACAAACACGTTGGGCACATCCCAATAGTTCAGCAAAAAGCGCAGTAACTCGTTTTGCGATCCGCTGGTATCCTGGAATTCATCTACCAAAATATATTGGTAACGCTCCTGGTATTTGCGCAGGATTTCTTCATTGTTACGGAAAGCCCTCAGCACCCAAATGATCATGTCATCATAATCATAGCGGCCACGGCTCTTCATTTTGGCATCATAGTTCTGGTACTCGCGCACGGCGGCTACCAGCTTTTTCATAAGGTCATGCGCGGCGTCGATATCTTTTTGTTTGGGGTCGCCTACCTTGATACCGGTTTTGGAATTGGCCCGTTTGTATACAAATTCCTCGCGGTTAGGGATATCATCCAGGTATTCCTGTACCGCAGCCTCAATCATTGCCGCATCCCAGTTCTCCCGTTTCATGGTACTGAAAAGGTCTTTCAGGCGTTTGGTATCATAATACACATCGCCGGTGAAACGCTTCAACAGGTGGTCGTTGTCAAACTCGTCTACCAGCTCTCGAAACAGCATGGCCGATTCCAGGTCGGACAGCGACTCCAAATTCAGCTTGCCAAAATACTCCAGGTTCTCCTGGATGATCTCGTTACAAAAAGCATGGAAAGTGTATATATTGATGCGGTAAGCATCCGGACCAATAAATTCAAACAAACGCTTGCGCATAGCCACCGCGCCGGCATCGGTATAGGTTAAGCACAGGATCTCGCTTGGCAGTGCATCAGTATCAGTTAAAATCTTCCCTATCCGTGCCGCCAGGATCTGCGTTTTACCTGTACCCGGTCCGGCAACTACCAGTACCGGTCCGTCCATTTTATTTACTGCAGCCAGCTGTTCGGGGTTTAAACCCGCCAAAGCCGCCTGGAATTTATCGTTGTATTTATTGAAGTTGGATTGCATAAGCCCCCTCTAAATCTCCCCCTGAAGGGGGAGACTTTTGATTTTGTTGTTAAAAAAATCGTTTCCGATGATTGATGATAGAAGGTTTTTCGAAGTATTCCATTGATCCCTCCCAATATCAAAATTAGGATATATAAATGAAAAACGGCCTACACGGTAACTATTAAACCATCAATAAGAAACACTTTTTTATTTGAACAATTTATTCTGACAAAAAGTTATTTCAACTTTATTCAATAAATTACCCAGGATAAACCCGTGTTAAAAACCGAATAGTATGGAAAAACGACGAAAAGAAAAACAATATCTGAGTATTAAGATGTGCAATGAATTAGACAAAAGATTTAACGATCATAGAAATGGCATTGGACAATCATTTACGTGGGATGAAACTTTGGCTATGGTAAAGCGATTCCAAAAAACGAAGGCATGATGAGAGACTTAGTTTTAAAAATTTCGTAAGTCTGGGATTCTACAACTTATCATAGGTAAATACCAGGCAATCTCTATAAGGCACAGAGTCGCCAGCAAGGCGTTATTGCATGGCCAATCTGTCTATGTGGAGATTGCTTCCTACCTTATAATTACTGGATTATAAGTAGATTGTAGGAGGTTATTACAACCCTATCCCCGTCCCCGTAGGGAAAAACACATTTACGCTTACGGGGAGCTTACCGGTTGGTTTTAAATTGCCGGTTAGTACTTTTACTACAGATTTTTGCAGCTCGGGGCTGTTTTGGTAGCATACCATGAGGGCGTTACTGTTTTCGATGCCGGGCAAACCTGCTATGGTATAGGCATTGGCAAAAACGCCGATTACGGTATTTGGGCGTCCGGCCAGGTCGGCTATCATGAGTTTTACATCGCTGGTATAATCCAGCTTACTTTGTGGGCGCAGGCGGGTATCATGCACGCCTGTTATTACCTGCTGGTACTGGCTCAATAAACCCAATATGTTTTTAAGTTCGATGGTGGGGGTATTTTTATCAACCATAAATAATTTACTATTCGGGAAGTTTTTAGCTGCTTCCTGCTGAAAAACGGTAGGCGATGAAACACCAATACTCAAAATGGCTGTTTTTAAAAATGGGTTAAGCTTTAAGGTTGATGCATCACCCTTTAATACGGTTACCGCCGCATCGCTTAATTGCTGCACCAGTTCTTTAGCAGCCGACCCGTTAAGGTCTTCGCCAAGGTTTACCGGCGATACCTCCTGGTAATTATTAAGTCCGGCCCAGTATTTGGCAGCCAACACTTTTTTTACCCTGGCTTTAAACTCTTCTTTGCTTACCTTTTCCTTACGCACCGCCTTGCGGATAAGCTTGATGGCGCGTTTGGAGTCTTCGGACAATTCGATAATATCATTACCTGCAATAAAGGCCCTTACATCGGCTTCTCCGTCGGGGAAGTATTTTGTAACGCCCTTCATTTCCATAGCATCAGATACTACCAATCCTTTAAACCTCAGCGAATCTTTTAAAACACCGGTAATGATAGGGCGCGAAAGGGTTGACGGCAAATGTGTAGTGCTATCCAGCGCAGGGATACTCATGTGTGCTATCATCACACCGCTAATGCCGGCGTTGATGGCCTCGCGGAAAGGATATTCTTCCAGTGAATCTAACCTGCCGTGACTGTAAGGCAACAGCGGCAAATCAAAATGCGAATCCACATTGGTATCGCCGTGGCCGGGGAAATGCTTGGCCGTGGTGAGTAAACCGGCATCCTGCATACCTTTAAAATAAGCAATACCTTTTTTAGCCACATTGTACATATTGTCGCCAAAGGACCGGTAGTTGATCACCGGATTGTTGGGGTTATTGTTTACATCCATATCGGGGCCTAAATTTATCTGGGCACCTATCCGCTTAAAATCATAAGCTACCTGCTGCCCCATTTTGTATACCAGGTTATTATCCTGTATGGCGCCAAGAGTCATCTGGTATGGGTACGATATGGTGGAGTCCAAACGCATACCGAGTCCCCATTCGCCATCCATGGCTATCAGTAAGGGCACTTTTGCCAGTTGCTGGTATCTATTGGTGAGGTTAACCTGCCTGCCGGGGCCGCCCTGGAAAAATACAAGGCCTCCAATTTGCTGTTTTTTGATCACCTTAGCTACCGAATCCTCGTAAGCCTGCCCTTTATTCGTATGGGCCCGTACAAAAAGCAGCTGCGCTACGCGGTGCTTTTTGCTCAGCTTTTTATAAACCGAATCGACCCAGTGGTTTTGCTTATTTAAACTCTCTATATAGCTTTCCTTTTGTGCAAAAGCGTTTACAGCAATAAAATTAAGGGTGGTAATTAAGATAAAACAATAACTGGTTTTCAATTTTGGCATTTCCAAATGTAGTATAAATGTTGTTTTGGCAGATTGATTGGCATGCAATTATTACAAAAATTAAACCCCGTAATAAACCTTTGGCTTAATTTTTACTCTATGGATATAAAACAAACTAATCATGAATACATCATGAGCAAAAATTAAAACAGCGCTCATGGTAGCTTCATTACCTTTAAAAACAACTATAAAATGAAAAAAATTATCTTTTTAACCTTATGCTTATTTACAGCATACACAGCAAGCGCGCAGCGATATTATGGGCCTCCGCGCCGCAGACCACCACATAGGGATGAAAGACGCGAAAGGTTCCGCCGGCAGGACGATGACTTTTACCGTGTAAAGGTTGGCATAGCCGCCGGTTTAAATATCTCAAACACCATTGATGCTTACGATTCTAATTTCAGTACCGATGCCATAGCCGGGTTTCATGCAGGTTTAACGTTGGATATTCCTATTGTTTACCCGTTATCGTTTGCTCCCGAGATCATGTACTCGGGCAAGGGATATGCCGCAAATACCGAATATGGCAGGTTTACACAGCGTACCAATTACATTGATGTACCATTGCTGTTAAAAGTTAAGCTTGCACCAAACTTTAACTTTTTGGTAGGCCCTTCGATTAACTTTTTAACATCAACCAATAACACTTACCAAACCGATTTTGCTACCGACTACGAACATTTTTATAATAACCGCGGCGACCAAACCAATGTAAGCGGCGTTATAGGCTTAAGTGTTGATGTTGCCAGGAATGTAGAGCTTAGGGCAAGATATAATATCGACCTATCGGCCAATCATCCCGACAATGATTCATACCTGCCCGATTACCGCAACCAGGTTTGGCAGATTGGGTTGGGATTTAAGTTTCAGTAACGGCAGCAGCTAAAACACTTTAAAAAGCCATTCGGATAGTCGAATGGCTTTTTTTTAGGCCCTTACAAATACTTTTTGCACATCATTTTTAAACTTCTGCTCCTCGCGGTAAAGTACCTTCCGGTAAGGTTCAAAATCTGTTACCAGGGTTTCATAACTGCCAAGGCATTCGTTAATTCGTGTGATAATTTCGGGAATCAGAGCCTCACTTTTATCAAACCGGTATCGTTCGGGGATGGGCATATCTTCAGTATACGCCGCTGAGCCACTTTTGCCAATTATCATACAACAGCGCATAATACAGGCTTCTCGTGGCATGCGCTCTTTGCCGGGGTGGTAGCCAAAATCGACATATAATTTTGCCTTATTCATTAGTTCGGCTACCTGTGTCGGTATCATACCTTTTATAGGTATCCAATTTAAGGCTGGGGTTAAACTAATGATCTGATCCAAGAACTCATCATTTTTAACCGGGTTGTAAATAATGATATTTTCTTTGGCGATACTTTCATCAACGCCATCAAAAAACTCGTTGTTCATATAATCAGAAATTCGCCCGGCAGGTTTTATGCCATTCTCGAGCAGATGCACCAGCGAATAATAAGAATGGCTGATGTGCTGAATTTGGCGACGTCTGAGCTTACTGAATGACGCTATGCGGAAATTGCCAAAGTAAGTTCGAAGCTTAAAAAACTTTTTGTGCTTTATACCATCTACTATATACTGCTGCGTAATGTAATAGTTGTTTACACTTAGCCACCAGATTATTTTCCTTATCCTGTGATAATTGTATTCAAAAATGGGTATTAAATAGGTTTCTGGCAATATAATGATGTGTTGTGGCTCATTCTCCGGTTCCCCCGCTACCGGCACATTATATTTTTTATAGTTGTTATGCACCAAATCGCCTAAATCGGGTGCGGGAGAATAGTAATACATATAAGCATCAAAGCCCAATGATATAAGTTGTGCTCCTAATTGATGCAGTGCTTCGGGGCCACCTGTTGCAAATCCCCCGGGACAAAAAATGTATATTTTGGTATTTGCATAGCACTTTATCACATCAACAGGTCCCGTTAAAATTGATTAATTGAATAGTTTAAATTAGTTTTTAAATATAGGCGTTCTGATGATAATGCAGCAAAAACTATTCATTATTTTACTAAGTGCAGCAAAAAGTTGATTACCCCAGATGTAAAAGATCAGTTATATCCATTCTCTCCACTTAAAATCATTCGAGGGCTTGTTTTATCATATTTTCAATATCATCTCTGTAGCGAATTAACAAAACTACACGTAATGTTAATGTTAGGAATGATTATTGTATTAAAAGCTAAAATTATTCGTTATATTACTGAACTACTTTTGTCAAAAACAATTAATTAATAATGATCTCAATTATTATTTCATCTGCAAATAGTGCTCATCTTAAACAGGTAAGAGATAATATTGCAGCTACAATCGGGGTTCCTCACGAAATAATTTCAACAGACAACAGCAACGGCGAAATGGGTATATGCCAGGTTTATAACCAAAGCATTTTCAAAGCCCAGTATGATATTTTATGCTTTATGCATGAAGATGTGTTAATTAAATCCCATAACTGGGGCCAAAAACTTATTGATCTTTTTTACAACGACCCCTCATTAGGTTTAGTAGGTATCGCAGGCAGCAGTTATAAAGCAATAAGTCCGTCTGGTTGGGGAGGGGCAGGATCAGGTACCTCATTCGCCAATATTATCCAATCATTTAAGCATAAAAAAAAGCAATCAAAACATGTTTATCATAACCCCAATAATCAAAACCTGGCAGAAGTAGCCTGCGTTGATGGTGTATTTATGATGACAACTAAAAGTATAGCCGAAGAAATTATGTTTGACGAAATCACTTTCAAAAAATTTCACGGCTATGATATTGATTTCTCTTTATCAGTGGGGCAAAAGTATAAGGTAGCTGTTAGTTATGATATATTACTTGATCATTTTTCTGAAGGCGTTTACGATAAAACCTGGATGAAGGAAAATTTAAAACTGCATGATAAATGGAACAAATATTTGCCTAAAAATGTTGGAGCGCTTACTCCCCACGAGGTTGTTTATATAGAAAAAAACACCTTTAAACATTTCATTGACCAGCTAATCAAGTTCAACTATCCTATTACAACTGCATTTAAAATGCTTTGGAAAAATAAAAAGTTTTTAAACCTCGATATTAAGCTGTTTTTTAAACTGAAATTCTATATCGTTAAAAAATACCTTACCTTAAACAGTACACAGCTTTAGCCTGCTATACATCGTATCCATAGGTTTTAAATATTGGCCGCCAAAAGTCAAGATGCTTATCCCAGGCGTGGCATCCAAATGGTACCTGGTTGTTGTTTAATTTAAACGAACGTACGGGAGCCAGTTCAATTGAAAATTTAAGTGCTTTTTTGTAGTTTGGAATTTTTAATATTTTACGTCGGCGATTTACTTCAATACCCCAAAAAATATCTTCATTAAATTCATGCTCAGTGCGTGTTAAATAGCTTTCCATTTTGTGGCGCATGCTTATACTCAAATCATGAAATTTTTTCACTCTTCGTAATGAAAACCCGCCGTTACCCACTCTGTATTCGTATTGCATAGGCGATGGAAATCCATTTTTTTGTACGTTAAAACGGGCGTGGTAGTAAAATTGAATTTTTGATTTAAATGCTTTAATAAAATCCGGGTACTCGGCTACCCGAATCCATGGAGCACCAATGTAATCATACGGTTGGTTGCACCAATAGCTTAACTCATCACTAAATACAAAAGCATCCAGTTGGTGTATAAGTATAAACTCATAATCTAAAAAACGTTTATAAAAGCCATCAGAAAGCATTAAAGCATTATAGCCCTGAACGTCTTTAAAATAATTGTCATCAAAGCTTATGATATCTGTAAATGGAAATGCATTTATTTCGCCGGTCAATATCAAGCTTTCAGGCTTTATGGCGATTATGGGATAGCTAAATAAAACTTTCCGGGCTTGCTCCAGCGCAATTTTCTCAAAAGCGGATAGCTTATCTTTATAAAATGGTATAACAACAGCTACTTTCATATCAATCCTTTATCAATAAAACAATAATATAGCTTGTTACCCATTAAAAGCCTGCATATCTATTAAACGCCTGTACAACCCATTACGGTTAAATAATTCAATGTGCGTGCCCTGCTCTGCAACCATTCCGTTATCCAGTACTATTATTAAATCGGCATTTTGTATGGTACTAAGGCGGTGCGCAATGATCAGCGATGTTCGATTCTTCATCAGGTTGTTCAGCGCATCCTGAACCAATTTTTCCGATTCGGTATCCAGTGCCGAAGTTGCCTCATCAAGCAGCATGATTGGCGGATTATTAAGTACAGCTCTTGCGATACAAATTCTTTGTCTTTGTCCACCGGATAGTTTTGTTCCCCGGTCGCCAGTATTGGTTTGATACCCCTTCCCTGTTTCCAAAATAAAATTATGTGCGTTGGCAATACGTGCCGCAGCTTCTACCTGTGCCTGGGTAGCATCTGTTTTACCAAAGGCGATATTATTAAATATAGTATCATTAAACAATATAGACTCCTGGTTAACTATCCCCATCATCGCCCGTAATGACTCCATAGTTACGGATTGAATATTCTTACCATCAATATAAATTGTGCCTTCCTGGGGTTCAATAAAACGAGGCAGCATATCCATCAGTGTTGATTTACCACCTCCGGACGGACCAACAAGCGCAACGGTTTTCCCTTTTGGTATCACCAGGTTAAGCCCTTTCAATACAGATTTATTGGCATCATCAACAATCCCCGCTTCCTTATCCTTGGCAGACTGCTTATCCTTGTAGGCAAAATATACGTTTTCAAACCTTACACTATCAGTAAAATCAGTAATAGCTACGGCATCCGGCGCATTATTAATTAAAGGTTTTTCATCTATCAGTGCCAATACGCGTTCGCCGGCTGCGATACCTGAGTGGATGTTACTGAATGAATCTGAGATAGCTTTAGCCGGGCGCATGATCTGCGAAAACATGGCAATGTATAATATAAAGTTCTCGGCTGTTAAAGCCCCTTCATGATGAATGATCAATGAACCACCATACAGCACAATGCCCGAAACCATTAAAACACCCAAAAACTCGGATACCGGTGATGCCATCTGCTGTCTTTTTGCCATAGCCCGGGTTATCCTTGAATATTCCTTATTTTCGTGATCGAACCTGTTTTTAATAAAAGGGGCGGCATTAAACGCTTTAATGATTTTGATACCTGACAAAGCTTCATCAAGATTACTGATCATGTTACTATAAGTTTGCTGCGACTCTTTTGCCTGCTCCCTAAGCCGCTTAACAATCCTGGATATTACAAAGGCCGAAACCGGTATAATTAGCATAGAAAACAATGTTAACTTAACCGATATTACAAATAAGGTTACCAGGTAAAACAACAATTGAAAAGGCTCTTTAAAGGCCACCTGTAAGGTACCGGTAACCGAAAATTGCACTACCTGCACATCGGCCGATATTTTTGAAAGTATATCTCCTTTACGCTCATTATTAAAATAGCCAAGGTGCAGATTCATCACATTATTAAAAACCGTGCGGCGTAAGTTAAGCAGGGTAAAAATGCGCAGGTTTTCCATAATGCGTTGCGAAAAATACCTGAATATATTACTTAACAATACCGATATTATAATGGCTACGCAAATAAACTGCAGCGCACCTAAAGTACCATAACGCTGATTGGCCAATTGGGCAAAATAAGATAGATCGTTTAGAGGATTCCACCAGTTTAACGGTTTCACCAATGCTTTCCCTGCAGCTCCCGGGTTAAAAATTGCCTTTAACAAAGGAGCCAACAGTACGTAATTTAAAGTATTGAATATTATAGATAGTAATGTTAATATAAAATACGGGACAGCGAATTTGCCAATTGGCCTGGCGAAAGATAACAGTCTGAAATAAGTTTTCATTTAAAATATTAAAGCACAAAACTATGTAAAATTAGCAACGTAGACGCAGTGCATGTATATTTAGCCCCGTTGTTGCCCCTAATAAAGATTAAAAACACACTATTTGTTTAGCTTATACCGGCAAGCTAAAAAACAGTTCTGATCACTTATTGTTAAGGCACTCCTGGTAAATTTGCATATATTGTTGTGCTGTTTTATCCCAGTTATATTTATTGGCATGAGCCATCACTTTAGCCGATTGGTCGCTTTTGCTAAAATGCTGCATTCCCTCATTAAACGTATTCTTCATATCTTCCGGGTCAAAAGTGTTAAAATAATAGGCGGCATCACCGGCAACCTCCGGCAGCGAAGTTCGGGTTGATGCAAATACAGGCTTGCCAAAATGCATCGCCTCAATTACTGGTAAGCCAAACCCTTCAGCAATAGATGGAAAAACAAAAGCTTCGCAATTTTTATAATACCAGGCCCTGTCATTTTCAGAAACCGGCCCGGTAAGCCTTATCCTGTCTTCAACACCAAACTTTTTGGCATATTCCATAATGCTTTCTTTGTAAGGTGTTAATATGCCTGCTATTATTAATTCATAATCGTTACCTGCCAGTAAAGCCGGCAATACATGAAAGTTTTTTTTTGCCGATACTATTCCTATCGAGAATAAAAATGGTTTTAGGGGTTTATAGGCTGGCTGGTGGCCACTTTTTAGCTCAAGTTTATCAGCACCATTATAAATTACCCTGATCTTACCGGCTACATCCGGAAAATAATTTAAAACATCCCTGGCTACAAAATCCGAGATAGTTACAATTTTATCACATGGATATATACGTTCACCTAATTTTTTTAGGTAATGTTTTAACTGTTTGGCATTTTGGTTTTCGTGTACCTGGTTTATATCGTGTATAGTAAGGATTTTTTTACCTGACCTAACCTTTTTGGGTTTTAACCTGGAATGCTGATCGGTAAAATGAAAAAGACTAATATTTTTTTTATTGATATAAAAAAACTTGTGATACTTTTTGAAATAATCTTTTTTAACATCGTCATTATCAAATTCCAATGTATTGGGGTATAAAAAATAATTCAGATCAAATTTTTCATTGTTTTGTCTGATAAGCGCTTTACCTAAGCTTTTGCCAAAGTAATACAAGCCTGTATTTGGATAACGCATTGAATCCAATGTAACTAATACCCTCGGCGTGCTTATTTTTTCCATAATTTTATTTGCTTATCAACCACATCAACCGAAATCAGATCGAGGTTATTAGTCCCGCTTTCTAAATATCCCGCTTTTTTCCCCAATGGAGCCCATCGTCCCGGATGGATTGGCCTTGCCGACGGAAATAAACCTAATGTATTAATGCCTGTCATAGCTGCCAGATGTAAAGGCCCCGTTCCGGATGCTATCAGTCCATCAGCCCGGCTTATAAAAATTATCAATTGTGTCAGTGTCATTTTGCCTGTCATATCTGTAACTGTGGCAGGCAGGGTTCCTATCCAATCTGTTAATAACAGCTTTTCTTTATCTGATCCTGTAATAATCACGTTGTATTTATCGGGTGATAAAGCATTAATCAGCCCGGCAAAATTATCAAGCCCCCATTCCATACCACTACCATGTGATTTTGGGTGAATGATAAGGTTAAACTTTTGTGTCGAAAGTTTACCGGCTACTTCTGCAGGCAGCAATGTTTTGCGTTCGAAATCAATGTGACTAATGATATCATTTAACGTTGGCACCAACAATAACCCTAAGGGCTTTAATAACATCAGGTTCAGTTGGGCCTCATGTAAATCGGATTTTTTACGGCTTAGTTTCACCAGTTTATTGCAGGTAAACCAATGAAAAACCCTGTTAGTAGTACCTATTCGTAATTTTATACCCGCTGCCTTTGCTATTTCGGCAACATGTTTATTGGGGAACACGTGAATAATAGCATCAATATTTTTATCCTTTAAATAAAAAATCTGTTCATTTTGCGGCAGTTTTTTTATTTCCTCATAATTAATAAAAGTATCAACAGCAGTACAGGTATTGATTACAGGTTGAGTGTATGTACGCCCCAAAAATGAAACAATTACTCCTGGAATCAATTCTTTTAAATAAGCCGCCATTGGCAGGGTAAGTACCACATCTCCTATAGCATCTGTCCGGCTGATTAATATGTGCTGCGTTTTTGTTTGTACGGATTGGGGCATTGTGCTTATTGTTGCAATTACTGACAAGTTAACAGCTGTTCAACTGCAATAATAAAGATTAAATTGCCTTATGTAATGATAATTTTCGTCATTTGCATTTACAAGCATGAATGTGACAGCTGTTTTTAATAACCCGGGAATGACTAATTACATCAACTTTAAACAGGTGGCGCGTGCCCTAACTATTGTTGAAAACGATTTGGCCGAAAGCGACGCTTTGTTAAAAAGCCTTACTTTCAACAAACCAACCCCTATAATTGGTATTACCGGCCCGCCGGGAGCGGGTAAAAGCACCCTCGTGAATGCCTTGATAGACGTACTTCTAAAGGATAACCGTAAAATAGCCGTTTTGGCAATCGATCCCACTTCGCCATTTAACTTTGGGTCGCTGCTTGGCGATAGGATAAGGATGGCATCACATTTTAACCATCCTGATGTTTTTATACGTTCATTAGCAACACGTGGATCTTTAGGGGGGCTCTCGGCCAAAACTATCGAGATGACCGATGTATTACGGGCTGCCGGGTTTGATTATGTTTTGATAGAAACAGTTGGTGTTGGCCAGTCGGAAATTGAGATAACGGGCCTGGCCGATATTACCCTGGTTGTACTGGTACCCGAAGCGGGGGATGAGATCCAGCATATCAAATCGGGCCTTATGGAAATTGCTGATGCATTTATTATCAATAAAGCTGACAGGGCCGATGCCGATATTTTTGCTAATAGTTTAAAAAAAATAATCGTGCAAAAAAAAGACGGGCACTCCCCTATTTTTAAAACCATAGCATCGCAGGCAGGGGGCATTAAAGAAGTTGCAGCGTTTATAAAAACATCATCGAACCTTAAAAACAAACGCCGCGAAATGTTACTGGCAGAAAAAGCATACAAACTAATCCAGCATAAATTAACGCAGCATATTGATAAAAAAAAGCTTCAGCAACATCTTGCTGAAGCCTTAACCAACAAAAACTTTAATCTGTATAGTTTTGTGGATACCTATGCAAAATAGGTGCTTTACTATTAACAGCAAACTTGTTCAGTTAACAAATTAACTGTTCATTATTTCCTCTAAATGTTCGGCCTCTGTTGGTATGTTTGCCATCAAATCGCGGTTACCATCTTGGGTAATTAAAATATTATTTTCAATCCTTATCCCCAGCCCTTCTTCCTGAATATAAATACCTGGTTCGCAAGTCAATACATTTCCAACTTCAAAATTTTTATACCTGCTTGCAAAATCATGCACATCCAACCCTAAATGGTGCGATGTGCCATGCATAAAATATTTTTTGTAAAGCGGTGCATTAGCATCCTGCTTTGCAACATCGTGTTTATCAAGCAATTTAAGACCTATTAGTTCGCTGGTCATTACTTTTCCAACCTCATCCTGGTAGTCGTTCAAAACGGTTCCGGCCACTATCATACTCGTTGCTTCACGCATAACCCGCAAAACAGCATTATAAACAGCACGCTGGCGTGGGGTAAACCTGCCATTTACCGGTACCGACCGGCTCATATCTGCATTGTAATTAGCATATTGAGCACCAAAATCAAAAAGTATGATATCGCCATCATTACACACCTGGTTATTATCAATATAATGAAGCACAACAGCATTTTTGCCAGATGCAATTATGGGGCTATAGGCATGCCCCGTGGCACGTTGCCTTAAAAACTCATGCGTTATTTCGGCTTCAATTTCGTATTCTGCAACGCCCGGCTTTAAAAATTTCAACACCCGCACAAATGCATCGCTGGTAATATCACATGCTTTTTGAATAAGGTCAACTTCCATTGCTGATTTTACAACCCGCAGATCTCTTAATATCAAGGCCGATCGTTCATATTTGTGCAAAGGATATTTCTGTTTTAAAGCCTCATACATCCGCAGATCGCGATATGGTACAGTATGAGCGTACCGATCATTCTCGTTGGTATTGATGTAAATATGTTCGGCATAATTTATAATACTATGTAAAATTGTATCATATTCATGAAGCCAATAAATATTTTCGATTCCCGATACCAGCTTTGCCTCTTCTTTGGTGTATTTGTGCCCTTCCCAAATGGCAATGTGTTCGTTGGTTTGTCTTAAAAAAAGTACTTCTTTGTATACCTTATTAGGACAATCGGGATACAATATCAATATGCTTTGTTCCTGATCAATACCTGTGAGATAAAAAAAATCAGGATTTTGTTTAAATAAAAAACTCTGGTCTCCGCTCACCGGAAACTCGTCGTTAGCGTGAAAAATGGCAATAGAGCCCGATTTTGTTCTCGAAACGAAATTTTTTCTATTATTTGTAAATATGGAAGTGGGGATTGCCGAATATTTCATATTAAACTGTTGATTATTTTAATAAATCAATTTTTTTTACTTATTTGTGTAACTATTACATTTTTTGGAACAATGTTTGGTCAAGGTTTCAAACATAATTACTAAATTTGAAAAAAATCACAATTAAAATCGTTTAATCTTAAAAACTATGAATTATTCTACATTAAAGAAAACAGTCGCATTGTCATTTGCTTCTTTGATGGTTGTAGGTATGGCTAATGCTCAAACCGATTCCACCAAAACAGCAACTACTTCGTCTGAAACCACTACACCAAAAGTATTTGGTGGTCTTGGTCAGTACAAAACATTTAGCATTGGTGCCAATGTTGGTGTTACTTCAGCAATGATCCCGTTTGGAACTGATGCAACATCTCATTTTAAACCTGCCCTTGGCTACGGTGTCTCTCTTAGGCAACAACTTTCACATCCATTTGGGTTACAATTAGATTTCCATGGCGGTAAAGTAAAGGGAGATAAC